>DAIOGD010000007.1:0-14473 GCA_036745395.1 Candidatus Nanopelagicaceae bacterium
AAAGATCGTTGAGCCAGCGGTGTGGCCAGGTGCGTGAGTTATCCGAAGGTCAAACCCCGCAATATTGAAAGTATCCCCAGTATTAACTTCGCGAACATCTTCTGGTTCTTCAAAATTGGTAACGCCAAATTGCTCCATGAGTTGCGCGGTTACGTCACCGGCTTGAAGCGCTTTAAAAGGATCCTTCAATAACTTTCGATCAATCGTGTGAATAAAAGTTGGAACGCGATACTCATTGGCAAATGGCAGAACCGAAAAGGTGTGGTCGAGGTGCCCATGAGTCACCAAGGTCGCCATTGGTTTTAAGTTGTGCTTTCCAATGACTTCCTTTATTTGCTTGACCAGATTTGGTTGGGCCAATCCTGGATCCACAATGAAGCATTCGGAATTCTTGCTTGGAGCGAAGACCCAACAATTTGTCTCAAAATATGGGGCGACAATAGACTCCAAAATCATTTGAAATCTCCCCCAAGAAACCATTTGAGCGTTGAATTTAGGCTCAACACCTGACCGAACTTTTCGGCGCTTAGGGGTTCAGGGTACCTTTATCTCCGGTTGAACGAGCTCAATTCGATTTCCACCACACTGGCAAGCCATAACGTCAGATCTGCAAATTGCAGATCGATCGCGCAACGAAGGAGAAATGTCGATGGATATAAAGCCAAACGAAGTTGCAGGAACAATTCACCAAAATGTAAGTGCGGCATCCGCGCTCGTTGGGGATCCATCACAATTCGGCCGCGTTGCAGAAGATGGAACTGTTTATGTTCGTACCCCTAGCGGTGAACGAGCTGTCGGTTCGTATCCAGGCAAGAGCGCTGAAGAAGCTCTTGCCTATTTTGTTAGAAAATTTGAAGCCCTTGCATCTGAGGTTGCATTACTTGCAGCCCGAATCAAGAGCGGCGCCATGGTTCCATCAGATGCTTCGGAAGCAGTTGCAAAGCTCAAAGATCAAGTTGCGAATCTAAATGGTGTGGGCGATCTAGCGACTCTTGCTGCGGCAGTAGAACAACTTCCTTCGCTGATCGAAGATCATCGTGCCGCATATCAAGAACGCAAGGAACTTGAGAGCGCTGTTCGCGAGGCGAAGAAGGCAGCTGCGCTTGTACAAAAAGAGAAACTAGTAGCTGAAGCGGAATCTTTGGCAATGTCAGAGAGCTGGAAGGTAACCAGCGAACGACTAAAGGTTTTATTGGAAGAGTGGAAGGCCGCACCACGTCTTGATAAGGCAACCGATGGCGAGCTTTGGAAGCGCTTTTCTTCCTCGCGTAACAAGTTTGATAAGCGACGCAGAACCCACTTTGCCTCACTTGATAGCGTTCACACAGAAGTCGCGTTAAAGAAGGAAGCGATTGTTAAAGAGGCTGAAGCACTTGCAACGTCTAAGGAATGGCTACCAACCGCAAATAAATTCAAGTCGCTCATGGATTCATGGAAGGCGGCAGGCCGTGGCAAGCAAAGCTCAGATGCAAAACTATGGGCTCGATTTAAAGCAGCTCAGGATCAATTCTTTGCTGCAAAGAACGCTGACTTAGAAAAGCGCGGCGTAACTATGGCTGCCAATTTAATTAAGCGCGAAGAACTTATTGTGAAGTTTGAAACGCTACTGCCTATCACTGATCTACAGAGTGCTAAAAAGGAATTCCGGGCACTTATGGATCAATGGAGCAAGATTGGTATGACCGAAAGAAGTAAGCGAGCTGCACTCGACGCCAGACTTGAGAAGGTTGAGGAGCAAATTCGTGAACTAACGGATGAGCAAAATCGTCGCACCGACCCAACTGCTATTGCACGCGCAAACGATGTTGTTCGTGGTTTGGAAGAAGCGATCGCTAACTATGAAGCGCAAGCTGCAAAAGCCGAAGCGGCAGGTAATAGCGCAAAGGCACTTGTTGCAAGAGAAGCTGCCGAAGCTCGTAAGGGTTGGCTAGCTGAAGCGAAAAAGGGTTTGTCAGACTTTAAAACAAACTAGTTATTGGTAACCCGATAGACGTCATAGACGCCTTCTACTCCGCGGACCGAAGCTAAGACCGCATCCAGGTGGGAGGCGTCAGCCATTTCAAAGGTAAATCTTGATAGTGCGGTCCGATCCTTCGAGGTGCTCACCGACGCATTTAAAATATTTACATGCTGATCGGAAAGAGTTCTAGTTAAATCCGAAAGAAGTCGAGCGCGATCAAGTGCCTCAACCTGGATGTTTACCAGGAAGAGCGTCTTGGCTGACAAGTTCCATTTCACCTTGACCATTCGATCGCCTTGATTTAATTTCAAATCAGAAATATTTACGCAATCACTCCGGTGTACCGAAACTCCACTACCACGCGTTATGAACCCGATAATTTCATCTCCCGGAACTGGCGTGCAACATCTAGCCAGCTTCACCAAGACATCATCGGCGCCTTCGACATCAATACCCGAAGTACTCCTGCGTCCCTGATCAATTCCATGGCCGGCATGAATCAATTCATCAATATCGGTATCAGCTGGTTCAACATTTGAAGTTGCAATCAATTTTTCGATGATAGTTTGTGCCGAAACATGTCCGTTTCCAACTGCGGCATACATCGATTCAATATCTGGATAGTGAAGTTCGTGAGAGAGCTCTAGAAACGCCTGACCGGCGAAAATCTTCTGAAGTGGCAATCCGGCCTTACGCATTTGGCGACCTATAGATTCCCGACCTGCTTCGATTGCTTCTTCTTTGCGTTCTTTTGAGAACCAGGCTTTGATTTTTGATCGCGCTCTTGGCGAATGAACGAAGTTGAGCCAATCGCGACTTGGACCCGCGTTTGGACTCTTATTGGTAACCACCTCAACAACATCACCATTAACAAGCGTTGATTCCAGTGGGACTAACTTTCCATTGACCTTTGCACCGACGCATCTATTTCCAACTTCGGTATGAACCGTATAGGCAAAATCCACTGGTGTAGATCCAGCAGGAAGTGCGATGACACTCCCCTTTGGCGTGAATACGAATACTTCAGGAGTTCGCAAGTCGTATCGCAAGGTATCTAAGAATTCGCCAACATCTTGGGTCTCTTGTTGCCATTCATGAAGTTGCTTCAACCACAACATTTCAGGTTTTTCGCTACTTCTATTTTCACCAGCGCTTGCCTTGTATTTCCAGTGGGCTGCAATTCCATATTCGGCGCGGTTGTGCATATCAAAGGTTCGAATTTGAATCTCAACGGCTTTGCCGTTTGGTCCAATCACTGTTGTGTGCAGCGATTGATAAAGATTAAATTTCGGCATTGCAATGTAATCCTTGAAGCGACCTGGGATCGGACTCCACCTTGCGTGAATTGCACCAAGTACTGCGTAGCAATCGCGAACATTTTCGACCAGGACGCGGACACCCACAAGATCATAAATTTCATCAAACTCGCGGCCACGGACCACCATCTTTTGGTAAACCGAATACAAATGCTTTTGGCGCCCCATAACTTGCGCGGTAATGCCATCAATTGCCAGGTCGGCCTTAAGTTGCTCGAGAACTTCGGAAGTTAGCGCTGCCCGCGAAGGGTTGCGTTCTTGAACTAACCGATCGATCTCTTCATATTTCTTGGGTTCGATAGTTTTGAATGAAAGATCTTCCAACTCCCACTTGATAGCACTCATTCCAAGTCGATTTGCTAGCGGTGCATAAATATCTAACGTTTCTCTCGCCTTGCGCGCTGATGATTCTGGTGAAACATATTGCCAGGTTCTGGCATTGTGCAGGCGATCGGCTAATTTGATAACTAAAACTCGAATATCTTTAGACATAGCAATAACCATTTTGCGAAGGGTTTCGGCCTCGGCTGTTGGACCATAAATTAATTTGTCTAACTTGGTAACACCATCAACTAGATCTGCGACTTCATTTCCAAAATCCTTGCGAAGGAGTTCCAGCGAATATTGCGTATCTTCAACAGTGTCGTGGAGTAGGGCGGCGCTAATAGTTGCCTGATCTAATCCAATGTCGGCCAATATTTCCGCCACCGCAACTGGGTGGGTTATGTAGGGTTCGCCAGATTTTCGATTTTGACCCGCATGAGCTTTATTGGCGGTCTCGAAGGCACGATCAAGGAGATTAAGATCGGCATCCGGATTGTGAGATAACAACTTCTCAGAAAGTGAAGTTATTAGCGCATTCATAAGTTAAGGATATGGCAAATGGGCCCGAAGGCCCATTTAATTATTTAAAACTAGCGACGCTTGCGCTTTGGCTGATTGCGCGGACCGCGCGCCCAACCTGTTTTTGTATCAGCGCTAACAACTACTGGTTGAACTGATTCACTCTTAACCAAAGTAGCTGCATTTGAATGCTGGGAAACGCGCTTGGAAAGTGCCTTCATCGCAGGCTCGCGTTCGCGCAGTGTTGCCAAAATTGGAGTCGCGATAAAAATAGATGAATATGTTCCAGTTGCTAAACCAACAAAGAGCGCCAATGAGAGATCTTTCAGAGTACCTGCGCCAAGCAATCCCGCACCAACAAAGAGAATTGAAGCCACTGGCAACAGAGCAATCAATGAAGTATTGAATGAACGAACCAAGGTTTGGTTTACTGCGAGGTTTGCCGCATCAGAGTATGTAACGCGACCAGTGCTTGTGATCGACTTGGTGTTCTCGCGAACTTTATCGAATACAACAACCGTGTCATATAGCGAGTAACCAAGAATGGTTAAAAATCCGATAACCGTTGCGGGCGTTACGTCGAAGCCAACCAAAGCGTAGATACCTACGGTGATGAATACGTCGTGGATTACCGCAACGATTGCAGCTAACGCCATCTTTGGCTCAAAAGCGAGTGTCAAATAAAGGAGTACTACGAGGATGAATCCAAAGAGGCCATAGAGGGCTTTATGAGTAATTTCCTTACCCCAAGATGGTCCAATTAATTGCGTATCAATTGAATCAATATTGACCGCAAAAGTGCTTGCCAGCGAAGTCTTTACTGCATCGAATGATGTTAGAGCGCCAGTTTGGATGCGCACCTTGTCATTACCAATCTTCTGCACCAAAGTTTCGCCAGTTACTCCGGCTGTTGCAATAGCAGTGCGAGCTTGTGCAATTGTTACGCCCGGCTTAGTAATTGTGAACTCAGAACCACCCTTAAATTCAATTCCCAAGTGAAGGCCTTGAACGCTTAGAGCAATCGCTGAAAAAATTATTAAGAGACCTGAAAAGGCATACCAACGACGGCGCTTGCCGATGAAATCAATCGAAGTTTCGCCGCGATATAAACGGCCACCGATTCCTGAGATGCGAGCCATTTACTTGCCTTCCGTTCTGGTTACAGTTCCAAGGCTCTTTGCGGAGAAACCAGAGAACTTGCTACCACTGTTAAAGAAGTGGGTATTTGCAAAAATCGTAACAAGTGGCTTGGTGAAGGCGAAAACAACGACCAAGTCAACAACTGTTGTTAAACCGAGAGTGAACGCAAAACCGCGAACACTTCCTACCGCAAAGAAGTAAAGAAGAACTGCGGCAATTAGCGAGACAAAGTCCGCAACGATAATGGTGTGACGTGCTCGCTTCCAACCTGTTTCCACAGCAGAGCGAAGTGTGCGCCCTTCACGAACTTCATCACGTAGACGTTCAAAGTAAACGATAAACGAGTCGGCCGTAATACCGACCGAAACAATCGCTCCGGCGATGCCTGCGAGAGTCAAAGTGAAGCCAATCCATTTTCCAAGAAGCAGGAATGAAAGGAAGGTGATCGCGCCTGAAACTGCCAATGAACCAACTGTGACAAGTCCCAATCCCTTGTAATAAAGCAAGGAGTAAAGAAGCACGAGGACGAGCCCGAGCGCACCAGCAAGAAGTCCGGCATGAAGTTGATCAGAGCCAAGGGTTGGCGAAACTTGAAGTACTTCGCCTTGAGTGAAGGCGAGTGGAAGTGCGCCGTACTTAAGAACATTTGCTAAATCAGAAGCATCGGTCTGGGTAAAGTTTCCAGAGATTTGTGCGTTACCGCTCATGATCGCTTCATTGATTCTTGGAGCTGAAACAACTAGTCCATCTAGAACAATCGCAACTTGATTTTGCGGTGTGGCTAATTTGGTTACAGATTGTGTTAGCGCACCGAACTTTGAAGTTCCTTCACCATTAAAGCTAAGTAGGACATACCAACCTGAAGCACCTTGTTGGTCGATCGCGGCCGACGCCTTAGAAATCATATTTCCAAGAACTTGTGCTGGGGCCAAAATATATTTGCTTGTTCCAGTTCGATTACAAGCAACTACCGGAGCATTTGGTTGATCGACTGTGCCACCTTGAAGGTTTGCTTGCTTTGTGCAATCAAGTGCTGCGTATTGGGCATTTAATTGAGGGGTAATTCCCGAAGGCAATGTTGCGGTCTTTGTATCTGCTGCCGCGCTCGCCGCATTTGGCGCTCCTTCTGCCAAAACTTGGCGGAAGCGAAGTTCTGCGGTTTGGCCAACTAGTTGAACAATTCGTTGTCCGGTCTGACCTGGTACCGAGATAACAATCTGACGGTTTGTTCCAGAACCTTGTGCTGTTACTTCGCTCTCTGCAACACCGAGAGAGTTAACGCGTTGACGAATAATCGAAACTGCTTGATCAATTGCAGCTGACGTAACCTTCCCGCCTTCGCTGACCCGTGGAGTTAGCGTCACGCTGGTTCCGCCGCGCAGATCCAACCCAAGTCTCACCTTTGTTGCACTTTGGATAAATGCCAAAGCGGTGAAGGCGACGAGCGTTACTAGAAGGATGGCGATGGTACGAGCTGGGCGACCAGAACTTCTTGGCCCCTTACTCGAACCCGCTGATGGGTTGATTGATGAGTCAGACATAAGGCGTAAGTCTAGGCATTAGACGCGGGACTGTCGAAAAGCGCGACCACTTTGGGGCAGGCAATATTCCCCTAGATACCTCTAGATTCCCCTAGTCATTCCCCATTCGAGATTTTTTTTATTAGGCCTCTAAAAATGGCGCAATTGGCTCAATTCCAAGGTGCTGGAAGCCCGCCGGCGTTGCGATTCGTCCACGAGGAGTTCGGGAGATAAATCCCATTCGGACCAAGAAAGGCTCGGCCAATGATTCAATGGTTTCGGCTTCCTCGCCAATCGCCATAGCAAGTGTTGAAATGCCAACTGGTCCCCCGTTGAAGCGTTTAACTATCGCTTCTAAAACATTTCGATCCAAACGATCAAGACCAACTGGATCAACTTCATACATTTCAAGTGCGGCCTTGGCTTGTGGCAAGCCAACTTTTGAATTGCTATGAACTTCGGCGAAATCACGAACTCGACGAAGAAGTCGATTCGCAACTCTTGGGGTTCCGCGTGAGCGACTTCCAAGTTCTTCAATCGCCGGTTGATCAATTTCTACACCCAGCAATTTTGCGCTTCTAGAAACAATTGTTGAAAGTTCAGAATCTTCATAGAAATCTAATTGAGCCGTGAACCCAAACCGATCACGAAGTGGACTTGGCAATAAACCAGCTCGAGTTGTGGCACCAACCAGAGTGAAATGTGGCAGATCAAGTGGGATTGCAGTCGCCCCCGCGCCTTTTCCAACTATGACATCAACTCGGAAATCTTCCATCGCTAAATAAAGAAGTTCTTCTGCCGGCCTAGACATTCGGTGGATTTCATCTAAAAATAAAATCTCCCCTTCAACGAGTGAAGAAAGGATTGAGGCCAGGTCTCCCGCATGTTGAATCGCTGGACCGCTGGTTATTCGAATAGGGGCCGACATCTCTTCGGCAATAATCATCGCAAGCGTTGTTTTGCCTAGGCCCGGCGGACCAGAAAGTAATACGTGATCCGCTGGAGATTTCCGGCTCTTGGCGGCGGTAAGAAGAAGATCTAACTGGTCAGCAACTCTCTTTTGTCCAACAAACTCAGAAAGACTTTTTGGACGTAGGGCTAGTTCTTGATTTCGTTCGAAATCATCAGCCGATGCATCAATGATGCGCTCGCTCTCTGAACTCATTGTTTACTTCCTGAAAGCTGCAAAGCGAGTTTAAGAATTTGCGAGAGCGTCATCGAATCTAATTTGCTGCCATGAATCGAAACCAATTCTTCAAGAATTGAATCAACATCGCGATTTACATATCCCAATGAGATCAATGCGCTCTGAACCTGAATTCGCCAGCCAAGCGGCGCCGAACTCGTTCTCTTGCCCGAACCAATACCGCCGACCTTCTCCTTCAATTCGAGCAAGGCCCTAGCAGCACCTTTCTTTCCAAGACCAGGGATGCGTTCCAGTGCTGCGGTATTTCCAGATTGAATCGCATCAGAGATTTCTCGGGGCTCATAAATCGACAGCGCTGATTGCGCCACCTTCGGTCCGATGCCACTCACGGTTTGTAGTAGCTCAAAGAAATCTTTTGCTTCGGAAGTTTCAAATCCGTAGAGCGTTAAGGAATCTTCACGAACAACGAGCGATGTAAAAATTTGCGTTGAAGTCCCAACAATCAAGGATGCTGCGAAGCGAGCAGGAAGGAATACCAAAATTCCAACGCCCCCTACTTCGACAATGGCGCTATTTAAATTCACCTGCTTAACCACGCCAGAGAGTGATGCAATCATTTTTTGCTCACCTTTCTAGTCGCTGTTTTTGTGAGACGAGACTTTGATGCCGACTTTGCAAGAGCCGCTGCTATTCGTGCATTACCCGTTCCACGCCAATGATGGCAGATAGCCAAGGCAAGTGCGTCAGTACTATCGACGGGTTTTGGGACTTCTTTTAAGCCAAGCAATTTAACAACCATATTCGCAACTTGCTTCTTGTCGGCACGACCCGAACCAGTGACCGCAGCCTTCACTTCTGAAGGGGTGTGCATCGCAACTGGAATTCCTTTACGTGCTGCGATCAGAAGTGCAACACCAGCGGCCTGACCTGTAGCCATTGCGGTTCGCACATTGAGTTGGGAGAAGACGCGTTCGACTGCGACAACATCTGGTTGGTATTTATCAATCCAAATCGTAAGTTCGCGTTCTAATTCGAGAAGTCTTTGTTCCAACGCGAGGTCGGTACCGGTTTCGATGACACCGACTGCGATCATCTCTAACTTTTGTGAATCAATTCGATTAACTACACCCAAACCACATCTAGTTAACCCGGGGTCAACCCCTAGGACTCTCATTAAAGACTCGCCATAACCTCATCAGAAACATCAAAATTACCGTAGACGTTTTGAACGTCATCGAGTTCTTCAATGGCATCAATAAGTTCGAATACTTTTTTTGCCCCATCGGCATCCAACGGAACGGAAAGTGTTGGCAAGAATGATGTATCGGCGGATTCGTAATCAATTGCAGCACCTTGCAGCGCGGTACGAACAGCAACTAAATCAGATGGTTCTGAGACAATTTCGAAAGATTCACCAAGATCGTTAACCTCTTCAGCGCCTGCATCAAGGACAACTTCTAGGATCTTGTCCTCCGTTAAGCCATTCACCTTCGAGACGATAACCACGCCTTTGCGATTGAACATATATGAAACCGAACCAGGGTCGGCCATATTTCCACCATTTCGAGTTACGGCTACTCGTACTTCAGAGGCCGCACGATTTCGATTATCCGAAAGACATTCAATCAAAAGAGCAACACCGTTTGGTCCATAACCCTCGTACATGATTGTCTGCCAATCGGCGCCGCCTGATTCAAGACCCGCACCACGCTTTACTGCACGTTCAATGTTGTCCGATGGGACTGAGTTCTTCTTAGCTTTTGCTATTGCATCAAAAAGCGTTGGGTTTCCAGAAACATCAGCGCCGCCATTTCTGGCTGCTACTTCAATACCTTTAATAAGCTTTGCGAAATTCTTGGCACGGCGCGAATCAATGATCGCCTTCTTGTGCTTGGTCGTTGCCCATTTGGAATGGCCTGACACGATCCAACCCCCTAATTGATGCTTTCGTTAACGCTATATCTTAGCCGTTTGCTGGCTATCGCTTAGCAATTTCGTTGATGAAAAACTCATGCACTCGATTATCCCCGGAGATTTCTGGATGGAACGAGGTAGCTAATACATTTCCTTGCTTTACGGCTACCGGGTGAGACTTCCCTGCCACCATGACCTCGCTCAAGACTTCTACGGAATCGCCATACTTTTCCACCCATGGCGCGCGGATAAAGATTGCTCGAATTGGCGCCCCAGAAATCCCACGAAATGTTAAATCAGATTCAAATGAATCTACTTGTTTGCCAAATGCATTTCGACGAACAACCATATCGATACCGCCGAAGGTGTCTTGACCCGAAGCCGGATCAACAATTTCCCGACTTACTAAAATCATTCCCGCACAGGAGCCATATGTTGGAAGTCCGTCGGCAATACGCTTTGAAATTAAATCAAATAGATCAAAGGTCTTAGCGAGCTTGCTAATCGTGGTTGATTCCCCGCCCGGAATGATTAAGGCATCGATCGCTTCAATCTCGGAACGTGTTTTAACAGGGAGCGCTTGTACCCCACAACTTTGCGTTGCCGAGATATGTTCGCGAAAGTCTCCTTGGAGCGCTAGAACTCCAACTTTCAATTTACCAGCCTCGTTCTGCCAAACGGTGAGGTACTGGAATATCTGCAACGTTGATTCCAACCATCGCTTCGCCAAGTCCACGAGAAGCGTCGGCGACAATCTTGGGATCGGTGTAATAAGTAGTTGCTTTAACAACTGCCGCGGCACGCTTTGCAGGATCGCCAGATTTGAAAATTCCAGATCCTACGAAGACACCATCCGCGCCTAATTGCATCATCATTGCTGCATCCGCAGGAGTTGCAATTCCGCCTGCTGTGAAAAGTACAACCGGAAGCTTTCCAGTTGAGGCAACTTCTTTTACAAGGGCATATGGTGCAGCCAATTCTTTAGCGGCTACATAAAGTTCTTCCTCGCGCATTGAAGTTAAGCGGCGAATTTCAGCGCCAATCTTTCGCATATGTGTTGTTGCATTCGAAACATCGCCAGTTCCGGCTTCACCCTTTGAACGGATCATCGCCGCACCTTCATTAATGCGTCGAAGAGCTTCACCAAGATTGGTAGCCCCGCAAACAAACGGAACAGTGAAATTCCACTTATCAATGTGGTGTTCGTAATCTGCCGGGGTTAGGACCTCAGATTCATCAATGTAATCAACTTTTAGACTTTCCAAAACTTGGGCCTCTACAAAATGACCAATGCGAACTTTTGCCATCACTGGAATCGATACCGCAGCTTGAATTTTTTCGATCATGTCCGGATCAGACATGCGAGAAACGCCACCTTGCGCGCGAATATCGGCAGGGACTCTTTCAAGAGCCATCACTGCGACAGCGCCAGCATCTTCTGCAATCTTTGCTTGTTCAACGTTGACCACATCCATGATCACGCCACCCTTAAGCATTTCAGCCATTCCGCGCTTAACTCTTGCGGTGCCTACTTCGCTCGCATTGCTTGAAGACATTTCAACTCCCAGTTCGTTTAAGGGTTGAAGTCTACTTTGTCTTACCAGAACTTCCAGCCGAGTTATTTGCGCCTGAATCCATCGATGCCGGGTAGCTAAATTTCGGCATTTTGTCAGTTAGGGCAATCCAGATCTGTCCGGTTGCAAAATTAGCCGTACTTCCATCGGCGAGAGTCCAAGTAGTTCCGCTCGAAGGATCTGCGCGATTCCAATTGATTGGATAGGCCTGGCCATCGCGAAGTAGGTATCCAGTTCCAGACCCAACGGTATTGCTAAACGGAGTAATCCCTCCGACCTTGTCATGATAAATGGAGTCCGTTATTGAAACTTTTTGAATAATAAATGTAGGTGAACCCAATTGTTTCCCTGCATTGTCTAAATCTGCTTTGCCATCGACCGACAATAACCATCGCTTTTCAGTTTGCGACCAGTTAACTTCATACCTTGAAGCTGGCCAAGAAATCTTCGCGCTTGAAATTGTCTTTCCCGAATTCGGCAAGCTACCAAATTTCCAACCCATCGGTTTCGATAAAGCAATATCTTTTCTCTCGGTCTTTATTGACTTAGTCAAAAGCGCTTTAGCATCTAAGAACATGTTGGTGGGTTCAGATCGTGAAGTATCTCTGTAATAAATTGTTGGTGGGTTTCGCTCCGCGCTGAGATTAAATAGATTTGCTTGTGCGATAACGGGTTCAAACTTTGTTTGGGCGCCACTAAAAGCAAATCCCACCTTGCCGTATTGAGCGAGTAGATCAATATCGCTTATACGAGCTGATCTAATAGGGCCGATTGCTTGTGGAATAACATTAGAAAATATTGCAGCAAGCCTGGTAAGACCACCTTCAACTTGTTCGATATAGACAACATCCGCACTATCAAGCCCAACCTGTGGATGTGCTGGCGGAGTATCGTCAATCTTAACCGCCAAAATCGCCCCATCTTTACCTGGCAGATTCGTTAATGAATTTACTGATGCGTCTTTGGCAATAACCTTCTTAACGATTGATATCGGAGAGGAACAACTTGTTACAGCCAAAATTGACAATAGTGCAATTAATTTTCCAAGAGACTTCTTGGTAAACATTAAAGAATTTCATCCTCAAAGGAATAACGCATTGGAAGCGGCGCATGTCCAGCAAGTCGGAAAAGGCGAAAGAGTTTTCTAGATCTAATTGCCCGTGCGCTATTTACCGCTTCGGTGTGAATTGTGATGCCAACCGTTATCTTTTCGGTTATTCGATTTAACTCAGCGAGCAGTTCGCCAGGTAGGCCCGTAGGAGCATCTACTTCTTCTAATCGCAATAACTTCAAGGTTTGCGAAAGTGAACTTTCGGCATCGCTGCGCTCGACAATGTTTGCCTCACGCGCCTGATAAGCCGCTGCTGTCAGCAAAATACTTGTTGCTGGATCAAGAACTTCCGAATGGGAAATCTCTAAGGCGATCGCAGCTCTTCGTTGCAATAGCGCATCTAAGTGCTCCCAAGATGTTTCAACGCGGTGGTGCAAGCGATCTAGCCGAGAAGCTAAGAATGATAAGTACCAGGCAAAAAAGAGCAAAAGAAGTACGAGAGCGATAATGGTCTTAGTCATTTGTTCTGACTCTATTCCAAATACGTCCTTCTGAGTTCAACTTAATCTTGCTATTTCCAGTAAGCGCAAGATCGTAAACAGAAAGAATTTGTTCACCGACGGTTTCCCAATCAAAACTCTTGTCCTTTTCAAAACCTAGGCGAGAAATCTCATTGCGCAGCGAGTCATTTTTCAAAATATCTATCGCTTTTACCGCCAAACTCTCGCTATTTTCAGATTTGAACAATCCCCCACAACTCCCGCTATCTAGAAGAGTGCGAAATGCCGGTAAATCACTTGCCAAAATTGGAGTTCCGCAGGTCATTGCCTCGGCCAAAATTATGCCAAAGGACTCTCCCCCGGTATTTGGTGCAACGTATAACGAAATGGATTTGAAGAATTCAACTTTTTCTTCTTCGCTTAAACGTCCCAAAAATTTAATGCGTTTTGCAAATTCGGGTTTCAACTTTTTGATTACCGATGATGAATCTCCTGGTCCCGCGACCAAAAGCGTGGCGCTTGGAATCTCTGAAAAGATTCGGCCAAGTGCGCCAAGCAGAACATCTAAACCTTTTCGAGACTCTTCAAAGCGACCTAGGAAACCGATGGTGTTTGGCGCGGACCATTCCGATTTTGAACCAAACTTCGTGAACTTTTCCGACTCAATACCATTAGGAATCACAACCGCTTCAGTGTGAAAGCGATCCTTCAAAGTTTCCCGGGCACTTTCACTAACCGCAATCTTTGCCGTTATTCGTTCGATAAATGGATCCAGCATTGTTCCGATTGCATTCAAAGTTTTCTGTCGGTTAGTTGCCGCATGAAAGGTTGCAACTATTGGACCTTCTGCTGCCCAACCCGCAAGGAGTGAAATTGAAGGAATTGCGGGTTCATGCAAATGGAGCAAATCAAAATCATTGCTTGCGATCCATTGCTTAACGCGCGATGAAGCCAATGGACCAAAAAGAACTCTGGCAACAGCTCCGTTAAATGGAATCGGCACTGGCCTTCCCGCTGATGTTAGCCATGGCTTATCAATTGCAGATTCGTCGGTTACCGGCGCAAGAACGCTAACTTTATGACCCTTATTTATTAACCACTCTGCTAGTTCAGAAATATGGATCTGAACCCCGCCTGGGGTATCCCAACCATAGGGACAAACAATTCCGATACTTAGTGATTTCATGAATCGATCCAAATTCTTTGCAACATATGCCAATCCGTTGGCGCAGCTTTTATTTGTTCGTAAAAACGATCTGCTACTACCTGGGTCATGGCGGCTACTTTTTCGCTATCACTTCCCGACTTTGGGATGGCTATTTCACTTTCAAAAATTATTCGAATTCCATTTCCTTCATACTTAACGTAGGCAGTAATTAACGGCGCTCCGGTCTTGATCGAAAGAAGCGCTGGGCCAGCAGGAAATTTTGCTACTTCGCCAGCAAGATTTACTTCGATTCCAGATGAAGTTAAATCGCGGTCTGCGACCAAGGCCACGAGTTTTCCTT
>DAIOGD010000007.1:14483-20718 GCA_036745395.1 Candidatus Nanopelagicaceae bacterium
GTGAAAGAGTTGCGATACTTCGGGAATTCAAATCCAAGACTTCAAAACCCATCGCTTCTCGGAAGCTCAGAAATTTTTGAAACAACTTCTCTGGCTTCAGATGTTCGGCGACCGTTGTAAGTGGAATACCAGTTGAACAGAAATAAGCACCTGCATGATCCCAATTTCCGGCATGAGGTAGGGCGACAATAACTCCCCTTCCCTGAACAACTGGGTCTCTTAGGAAATTTTCATTATCTGTCTTGGTTGTCGCAAGAATTCTTTCTTTATCCCATCCCGGAAATCTAAAGGTGTCACACCAGTAGCGAAGATAGGAACGCATTCCATCTTTAGTAAGTTTTTCTAATTCATGGTCGTTAGCAATTTGAGTAATTTTTTTATAATTCCCTCGAAGGCGCTGAATCGCCCGACCGTTTTTATTGTAGAAATAATCGGCAACTCGATCGGCTAAAGAGTATGCGGTCCGTTCTGGAAGAAGGCGAACAATTCGCCAAGCTAGGGCGTAAGCCAAGTAAGTCAGATATTGCATAGCTATGCTCGATAAACAATTCTCATACGCTCAAGCGCGGTAAAGATTGATGCAAGGGCTAGAACCCAAACTCCTATTGCTAAAACATATGGGATTCCGAGCGCTGCAAAGCCGGTTGCCACCAAAATGATAATCATTCTTTCGGTTCGTTCAGCAAAGCCACCATTGCATGGAATACCTACGGCCTCAGCTCGTGCCTTTATGTATGAAACTAGAAAACCAAAACCAAGGGCGCAAATCATTACCGGGGCCAATTGGTCGGATTTTTTAACAAAGTACCAAAGCAAAGATCCGAGAACTGCGGCATCGACAACTCGATCTAGGGTTGAATCTAAGAGTGCGCCAAAAGGATTAGCACCCTTATTGCTCAATCTTGCAATAGTGCCATCCAATAAATCAAAGAGAACAAAGAGCGTTATGAAGAAAGTTCCAAAGCCAAATCTCCCATTTGGGAAAAAATAAAGGGCAGCCCAACTCGTGAGAGCGGCACCGATGATCGAAATGAGATTTGCGCTGACTCTCATTCTGATCAATCCCCGAGCCAAAGGTGTAATCACTTTGGTTACTGGGGCGCGTAATGAACCTTGAAGCATTGTTCCCATCGTAGGCTTGGTTGTCGTGAGCAACCTAATCTTCCCATCCTTGACGCCTGATTTGAAGGTATCCGTCATAGGTTCCGAGGCGGATTCTCTCGCCAAATTTCTCGAATTAGAACCCATCTCTTTGGCGGAAAGTGATGTTGCAATTTTTGCAATCTCCGCAAAAAACGGTCCCACTGCAACCGATCTTGAGGATTGGCAAGTTGCCAGAGAGCTTTATATTCCGTCATTAGTTGTAATTAATCAACTTCAGGAAAGTGAAATTGATTTTGATGACATGGTTCCAATCTGTGGACGAATGCTTGATCCATTAATTAATCCGTATTTGATCCTTCATGATGATAATGGTGCGCCGACTGCGCTAATTCATCTTGAGTCATTGAAGCTAATTGATTACTCAAATGGCGACCGGGTAGTTCGTGAGAGCGATGGCGAACATAAAGTATTGGTCTATGAATTTCGTAAAGAATATCTCGAAGCTATTGAAGAATTTGGCGAGAATTCATTCCAACAAGCCCTCACCTTTCCGGCACTACCTCTAGTTGAAAGTAATTCGATCGGGAAATTCGAGATTTTAGAGTTGCTTAATAAACTACCAAGCTTGCGCTAGGGCGCTGCGGGTTACATCCAAAAGTTCTGGCAACACTTTGGTCTTGCCGATAAGTGGCATGAAATTCGCATCCCCAGCCCAACGTGGAACAACATGTTGATGAATATGTTCTGCAACACCAGCTCCAGAAACCGCACCTTGATTCATTCCAAGATTAAATCCTGCAGGATTAGCAACTTTTCGAAGAGTTTCCATCGCCTTGGATGTTAGAGCAAATATTTCTTCGCGTTCGCTCTTTGTTAAGTCGGTCAGATCTGCGACATGTCGATAAGCGCAAATCAACAAATGACCTGCGTTGTAGGGATAGAGGTTCATAACTACATACGCTTCAACACCGCGAAAAACAATTAGCCCTTCTTCATCGCTAAGCGTTGGGATACGACAGAATGGACAGGCGATTTCGTTTCCCGGAAGTGGTCGGTTTTCGCCTTCAAGATAACTTTTGCGATGCGGCGCCCAGAGCCGTTGCCAGCCATCTGGCATTCCTGCACCGCCGGTAAGACTTTCGTTCACTTTGCTTAAACCTGTTCGCGGTTTGCAATTGCGTTTTTGATCATTGCAATTGCATCATCAATTGGAACGCCATTTTTCTGATCGCCATTTCGGAAACGGAAGGAGACCGTCTTGGCCCCTTGATCTTCCTCGCCTGCAATCATCATGAATGGAATCTTCTCCAGTTGGGCGTTACGAACTTTCTTCTGCATTCGATCATCTGATGAATCCAAATCGATTCGAATTCCAGACTTGCGCATCTTGGAGACAACTTCTTCTAGGTATGGAATAAAAGCATCCGCTACTGGAATCGCACGAACTTGAACTGGGGCTAGCCATGGTGGGAAGGCTCCTGCGTAGTGCTCAGTAAGAACGCCGAAGAATCTTTCGATAGACCCAAAGAGAGCTCGGTGAATCATTACCGGTTTTTGTCTGGTGCCATCAGATGCCACGTATTCCAAATCAAAACGTTGTGGCAATTGGAAATCTACTTGGATCGTCGACATCTGCCAGGTGCGACCGATCGCATCCTTCGCTTGAACCGAAATCTTTGGACCATAGAAGGCAGCCCCGCCTGGATCTAGAACCAATTCAAGGCTTTGCTTGCTAGCAGCTACTCGAAGCGCTTCGGTTGCCGCTTCCCAATCAGCATCTGAGCCAACCGATTTATCTGGATTCCGAGTAGAAAGTTCTAGATAGAAATCATCTAATCCGTAATCGCGGAGAAGATTCAAAACGAAAGTTAAAAGCGAATCCAATTCCCCAAGCATTTGATCCTTCGTGCAATAAATGTGGGCATCATCTTGAGTAAATCCACGAGCTCTTGTTAACCCGTGAATTACGCCAGATTTCTCATAACGATAAACGGTTCCAAATTCGAAAAGACGAAGAGGTAATTCGCGGTAAGAACGTGATGAGGATTTGTAGATTAAATTGTGGAACGGACAGTTCATTGGCTTCATGTAGTACTTCTGGCCCGCGCGCTTTACTGTTCCATCAGCGTGGAACTCTTCATCCATAACCATCGGCGGATACATACCCTCGGAATACCAATCAAGGTGGCCTGAGGTTTCAAAGAGGGCGGCTTTGGTTAAGTGAGGTGAATAGACGAATTGATAATCTTCTTCTTCGTGACGAATTCTTGAATAATCTTCCATCGCTCGACGAATAATCCCGCCCTTTGGATGAAATACCGCAAGGCCTGATCCCACTTCTTCTGGAAACGAGAAGAGATCTAACTCTTGACCAAGTCTGCGGTGATCTCGCTTCTCGGCTTCAGCTAATAGATTCAAATATCCATCAAGCGCCTCTTGGGTTGGCCAAGCAGTTCCATAAATTCTCTGGAGCATTGGATTCTTCTCAGAACCTCGCCAATAAGCCGCAGCGGTTCGCATTAATTTAAATGCAGGAATCAACTTTGTTGAAGGAAGATGCGGCCCACGACAGAGATCGCTCCAAGCCGGTTGTCCATCGCGTCCTAAATTGTCATAAATAGTTAATTCACTTCCGCCAACTTCAACGCTCGAACCATCATCAGCGGATCCAGATTTCAAACCAATCAATTCACACTTATAAGGTTCTTTGGCAAGCTCAATCTTCGCTTCTTCTTCAGTAACAACGCGACGACGAAAGCGCTGACCGGCTTTAATAATTTTGCGCATCGCCGATTCGAGCTTCTCTAAGTCTTCTGGTGTAAATGGCTTCTCGGGATCGAAGTCATAATAAAAACCATCTGTTACTGGTGGCCCGATGCCGAGCTTTGTCTCTGGAAAAACCTCTTGAACAGCTTGGGCCAAAACGTGGGCCGTTGAATGTCGAAGGACGGCAAGCCCTTCAGGAGAATCGATTGCAACCGATTCAACTTTGTCTCCGTCGGAAAGTTCGGTCCACAAATCACGAAGTTCGCCATTTATCTTGCAGACAACGATTGCTGGATTTTCCGAGAAGATATGCGTTGGGCGTTGATCAGCTTCAACGTTGGTGGCTACACCATCAACGGAAATCTTTATCTCGGCCATCCTTCTAGCCTACCGAATCTAGGTTGAGAAATTGTCGTAATTTATTGCGCCAAACCTTGGAAACTTCATCTAACCCCAGAACTCTGCCGTCAATAGTTTCAACCGGGGTGGCAATACGCAAACTTGATATTGCAAAAGCGTGTGTGACTTTTGAAAGGTCGGCCGACGTGACAGTTGACTCGATTGCCAAACCACTCTCCAAAACCTTCTGGCGAATAATGCCGGGTAGAAGTCCGGCGGAAATTGGAGGTGTTATCCAGAAGCCATCTATGCGAAAGATGAAATTTGAAACCGCACCTTCGCTAACTTCCCCATCTGGATTAATTAGAAGGGCTTCATCAAAACCGCGGCCTCGGACATGGGCGAGCAATTCCAAATTGAAATCATATGGATAGATTTTGTGCTGGTAGGCATTAGGCCCTAGATCAGCTTCACGATTAATTCCAACAACTTTTAAGGGCGCACTCGGATCCACATATGGAATAAGCGTTGCGCAAAAATTCTCACCGAAGGTCAAACGCAACCGACCTAATCTGAGTTTTCCTAATTCCGAGACTTTCTCCTTTGTTTCCTTCTCACTTGGGATATCAATTCCCAGTTTAAGTCCACTTTTGCGGGCCCGCTCTAGATGTTCTTTTAGTAGATGGATGTTCCCATTTTGCATTCGAAGTGTTTCAAAAATCCCACTACCGAAAGGCCAGTCACTTTCTTGCAGACCACCACAAAGACCCAATAATTTTCCGGCTTTCAATTGCGTCTCTTGCCATTCCGCTTTTGGATCCGAACTCCAAGTTATCCCAGCGCCAGTTCCAAATTTCAAACGCTTTCCATCTCGCCAAAAAATTCGGATTGCAACACTTAGGTGAGACTGATCCTTTTCCACCCATCCCAGAAGTCCGCAATAAGGACCTCGATCAACTGGTTCAACTTCTTTGATCAAATCAACTGCAGAGATTTTCGGAGTGCCACTAATCGAACCAGCAGGAGAAAGTTCGTTAATAACCGAGCCCCAGCCAATGCCTTCATTCAATCTTCCATAAACATCTGAAACCAAATGTTCAATACCAGGATGCGACTCGGTTCTTAAAATTGCGCCAACTTCTACACTTTGGCAGATTCTTGAGAAATCATTTCGCATTAAATCCACAATCATCACATTTTCACTCTGGTCCTTTTCGCCAAAATCAGTCTCGTTTGCGCCTGCTTTACGGCTGCCTTTTATCGGCGAGCATTTAATATTTTGACCACTCCGTTGAAGGAAGAGTTCTGGGGATGCGGATGCAATTTCCATTTCCGGAAGACGTAGGTAACTTGCATGAGGCGCTGCATTCTTTTCGAGAAGAAGTTGGAATAGACCACGCAAAGATTGATCCGGGAATTCTGTTTCTAAAATCCGGCAGGCATTTACCTGGTAAACCCTCCCCTTTTCAATCTCACTTCGAATTCTTTCAACGTAATCGAGGTATTCCTTTTCGCTAAGAGACGAACGCCAAGTTGTTTCGATTGGTTCCCACTTTTCGCTGACGGGGAAAGGTTTGGAGCGCTCGATCTGTGCAAATTTTGCAAAAGTTTTCTTACCCTCAAAAGTTGTGCAGACCACCCAGAAACCGCCATCATCCAAATCATTTGGATCCTCAGAGATCGCGAGAAGATCGGTGGCCAGAATCCCACCCATCCAAAAGAATGACTCATCGCTTCTCACGTGCGAACGCTAGTTTGTCCAAGCCCATTTCCCCGCTTTGGCGCTTAGTAGTCGCGTGCGCTAGATTTAGCCCCTTGAAGGTGAGTCTCCGACTCCCCGGAAGATTAAATATGCGGACGTAGCGCAGTTGGTAGCGCGGAACCTTGCCAAGGTTCAGGTCGCCGGTTCGAACCCGGTCGTCCGCTCTCAGTAGCAAGAGTTCTATGAACAATTTAGTTGCGGGAAAACAGATGGTCGGATGGCCGAGAGGCGAGGCTCAGGACTGCAAATCCTGCTACACGGGTT
>DAIOGD010000008.1:0-20455 GCA_036745395.1 Candidatus Nanopelagicaceae bacterium
CGGTAGAAGAGGTTGCAGACAGTGCTTACGATATGGGCCTAGGTTGCCTAGGTGTTGTGGCAAGTTCATTGCCCGGACCATCTGGAAATGTTGAATACTTCCTTTGGTTAAAGAAGGGCGCATCTGAAATTTCTGAGGTTGAATTAGATAAAGCCATCGCGTTAGGACCTCAATAATGTCTAGCAATATTAAGAACGTACTTATTGTCGTCCACCCATCTCGTGATGATGCTGCAAAATTTGGCGAGGAGATTGCATCCACGCTCACAGAGGCTGGTTTCGAAGCGATAACGAATCATCCAAATTTAATTAAGAATGCGCTTCCTCTTGAGAGTTCTGACCAGAAGATAGATGTCGCCCTTGTGCTTGGTGGCGACGGAACGATTTTGCGAGCGGCTGAAATTATTCGTGGCCGCGACATCCCAATAATTGGAATTAATATGGGGAGCGTAGGTTTCTTGGCTGAGATAAATCGCCCTACGACAAGTCAAATTATTGAAGCATTCAAGAATGGCAAGTTGAACGGCGAAGACCGCTTACTCCTTAATTTCGAAGTGATTAGAGATAAGGAAGTTGTAACTACGGGTTGGGCGTTAAACGAAGTAACAATTGAACGTAGCGGTACTCAGATGGTTGAGCTTTTCGTTCAAATCGACGGTCGACCACTGTCTAGGTGGGGATGTGACGGAGTTATTTGCGCTACTCCAACCGGTTCTACTGCGTACGCCTTTTCTGCTGGTGGACCAGTCATTTGGCCATCGGTTTCGGCTTTCCTTCTTTTACCGTTGGCTGCTCATGCACTTTTCGCAAAACCAATGGTAATTTCACCAAAATCAGAGATCGGCATTGATATTGAATCAATTGCGGCAGAAATCTCCGCAGATGGAATGCGCAAATTCTCCCTAAATCAGGGCGATCGAATCAATATAAGAAGAGATTCGCAAACAATGCGAATTGTTCACATCGACAACGGAATTTTCACCGATAGATTAGTCGCGAAATTTAAACTACCTGTAGAAGGTTGGCGTGGGCAAAGCTCATAGCAATCTGCGTGAATTAACCATTCGCAATCTTGGAGTTATCGAAGGTGCGGAAGTTGAATTCAGCGATGGATTAACAGTGCTTACCGGTGAAACTGGTGCTGGTAAAACCATGGTCCTGACCGCCCTAAACCTAATTTTGGGGAATAAGGGAGATGCGGATTTAGTTCGTTCCGGCGCAGAACGTTTACAAGTGACTGGGAAGTTTGAAATTTCCAAAGAGATTGCCGCCCAAATTGAAGAACTGGGTGGTGAAATTGAAAATAATGAATTACTTATATCTCGAACTGTAACTAGTGATGGAAAATCTAAGGCGGTATTGGGCGGAGCTCCGTCTACTCTTGGCGCAGTGTCAAGCTTGAGCGAAAGCCTGATTGAAATTCACGCCCAGTCGAGTACCGCAAGGCTCGCCAAAAACGCCAATCAACGTCAACTCTTGGATGGGTTTTCAGAATACAAGGAAGAACAGAAAAATTACGAAGGAATTTATCAAGAATATCGCGCTTTATTGAGCAAGATTGCAGAGCTAGAGAAGCAACTAAAGGCTCGGGACGCAGAGATTGAGAAGATTGAAGAGTTTGTAAAAGATTTTGCCAAGGCTAATCCGCAAGTAGGCGAGTTAGAGGATCTAGAAAATGAGATTTCTAGGTTGGGTTCGGTTGAGGCAATCAACACCGCGCTAACGATTGCGCTGAGCGCGCTAACAGATGATGAGAGTTCAGCAGCCAACGCCTTTTCCCTTGCCAAGAAAAATCTAGAAACCGTCGTTGGTCGAGATCGAGATCTAGATTTGTATATCGATTCTTTCAAGGAAGTAGCCTT
Source organism: Candidatus Nanopelagicaceae bacterium (assembly GCA_036745395.1). Taxonomy (GTDB): domain Bacteria; phylum Actinomycetota; class Actinomycetes; order Nanopelagicales; family Nanopelagicaceae; genus AAA044-D11. The sequence continues at coordinate 1,862 of DAIOGD010000008.1, forward strand.
CAACTTCGCCGACGTTTCGGCGGATTTGGGACGATATCTCTCCAAATTGGAGGCTGATCCAAAGCGTTTTGATTACCTCCAAGGGCGAAAAGCTGAGATAAATGCTCTAATCAAAAAGTATGGTGTTGGAACTTCGAAGGAAGAAGCCTTGGCAAAGTTAATTGAAGAAGGAAAAAGCGCTAATGAGCGTTTGGCCGATCTTCGAGGAGGTGAAGGTCGTCTTTCGGAAATGCAAACTGAAGCATCGAAAACCTTCAAGTCTTTGCAAGCGGCAGCAACTCTATTGTTTGAAAAAAGAAGCGAAAGCGCCTTAAAAATATCTTATTTGGTCACTTCAGAGCTAGCTGCTTTGTCGATGCCGAAGGCGATATTTAAGATCGAAGTTTCCGCAAATGATTTGAACTCGTTTACAAATTATTCAATATTTGGTTGTGACGAAATTGAATTCCTATTCACTTCTCATGATGGTGGAAAGTTGCTACCTATATCGAAGGCGGCAAGTGGCGGGGAACTTTCTCGAGTAATGCTTGCTTTGGAGGTTGTATTAGCGGCCAATTCAGAAATTGGAACGTATATTTTTGATGAAGTTGACGCAGGAGTTGGTGGAAAAGCGGCGGTAGAGGTCGGGCGTCGTTTGGCCAAGTTAGCGAAGAGTTCTCAAGTGATCGTCGTAACTCATCTGGCTCAAGTTGCGGTTTGGGCAGATCAACATTTGGTAGTTGAAAAGAACACAAGTGGTTCGGTAAGCGTTAGTGATGTAAAGAACGTTACCGGCGAGGGTCGAATTGTCGAAATAGCCAGACTTCTTTCGGGCCAGGAAGAATCGAAAAGCGCTCGGGAACACGCGGAAGAATTGCTCAGTTTGGTCGCAAAAGAAGGCTGATTGAATGATAGGTTAGCCTTCCATGACCGCCTCTCATGTGACTAAGCATCTTTTTGTATCCGGAGGCGTCGCCTCAAGTTTAGGTAAAGGTTTAACGGCTTCAAGCCTTGGCCGTCTTCTCTCATCACGCGGAATTCGCGTAACAATGCAAAAACTTGATCCATATTTAAACGTAGATCCTGGAACCATGAATCCGTTTCAACATGGCGAGGTGTTTGTAACTGATGATGGCGCTGAGACCGATCTAGATATCGGCCATTACGAGAGATTCCTAAATAGAAATCTTCACGGTTCGGCAAATGTAACGACCGGACAGGTTTATTCCAATGTAATTGGAAAAGAACGTCGGGGAGAGTATTTGGGAGACACCGTTCAAGTAATCCCTCACATTACAAATGAAATCAAAGAACGCATCCGCGCCATGGCCGGTCCTGATGTTGACTTAGTGATCACCGAAATAGGTGGCACTGTTGGAGATATTGAATCCCAACCATTCCTAGAAGCAGCAAGACAGATCCGTCAGGATGTTGGTCGAGATAACGTCTTCTATCTACACGTTTCATTAGTTCCATACATCGGACCTTCAGGTGAACTTAAGACAAAGCCAACACAACATAGCGTCGCCGCTCTTCGATCGATCGGTATCGCTCCAGATGCGATTGTTATTCGATCCGATCGACCCATCCCGGATGGTGTGAAACGGAAAATTTCAGCAATGTGCGACGTTGATCAAGAAGCAGTGGTCGCAGCTGTCGATGCCCCATCAATTTACGATATTCCCAAGGTCCTACATTCCGAAGGCTTGGACTCATATGTAGTAAGACGCCTCGGTCTAGATGCAACGGATGTTGTTTGGGGTGAATGGGATGAATTACTCAATATCGTTCACCATCCAGCACATGAAGTGAAGGTGGCATTGGTAGGGAAGTACGTTGATCTTCCAGATGCATATCTTTCGGTTACGGAGGCACTTCGCGCTGGAGCCTTTGGAAATAATGCAAGGGCATTAATTAAATGGGTAGCAAGCGATGATTGCGAAACTCCAGATGGAGCAACAAAGGCGCTATCGGATGTTGATGCAATCTGCATTCCTGGTGGTTTTGGAGTTAGAGGAATTGAAGGAAAACTTGGTGCTCTCAAATTTGCCAGAGAGAAGAAGATTCCAACTTTAGGTTTGTGTCTTGGGTTGCAATGTATGGTGATCGAAGCTGCTCGTAATCTAGCCGGGATTTCCGACGCTAATTCAGCTGAATTTGATCCAAGTACGAAGTCCCCAGTTATTTCTACCATGATTTCTCAAGAAGATATCGTCGCAGGAAAGGGCGATATGGGCGGGACGATGCGTCTAGGTTTATATCCAGCAAAATTAGCATCGGGAAGTTTGGCTTCTAAGGTTTATGGAAGTGATTTGATCCAAGAACGTCATCGTCATCGATATGAAGTAAATAATGAATATAGAAGTGAAATTTCTAAGGCTGGCTTGGTTTTCTCAGGCTTGTCACCAGATGAAAACTTAGTTGAATTCGTAGAACTACCTCAAAATGTACATCCCTATTACATCGGAACTCAGGCTCACCCCGAATTCCTCTCACGACCAACAAAGCCGCATCCGTTGTTTAGCGGTTTGATTGCTGCGGCAATCGCAAAAAATGGCTAATTCTGAGGCAATTCGGGAACTAAATAGATTCATTTCAGAGTACCTCACCTATATCTCTGTTGAAAAAGGATTAGCGAAGAACACAATTACTTCATACCGTCGAGACCTAAATCTGTTCCTAGCCTTTTTGCAATCCGATAGTACGTTTGTTGAAGATCCTTTAGGTGTCTCCAGCGTTACCGAATTCATTGCATGGCGTCGGGGTAAGGAATCTGATTCAAAGTCTGGTGAAAGTTCCATCGCTCGCTCGGTTGTTACGCTAAGAAATTTATCGGCTTTTATTGCACGCGAGAGCAAAGGGCTGGATCCGCTACGCGACTTTCACCCGCCAAAAATCCCAAAGCGTTTACCCAAGGCCCTAAGCGTTGACCAGATCGGAAAGCTAATTGAAGCTATTCCGATTTCATCAAAAACATACAAGCGGGATCTTGCTTTAGTTGAGTTGCTATATGCGACGGGTGCGCGTGTCAGTGAGGCAATAGATTTAAATTTGAATGACGTGGCTCAGATGGAAGAGACCCTAACGCTTCGCTTCAGGGGAAAAGGTGGGAAGGAGCGGGTCGTACCTCTTGGTAAATATGGAAAAGCTGCACTAGATCAATACCTTGAATCACGAAACTTGCTGGTTGGTAAAAGGAAGAACAACGCGGTTTTTCTAAACTTAAGAGGGGATCGACTAAGTCGACAAAGCGCTTGGCAGATAATCGATTCGGCTGCGAGAAGCGCTGGAATTGAAGAATTGGTTTCACCTCATAGCTTGCGACACTCATTCGCGACCCATCTGTTGGATGGCGGCGCCGATATAAGAGTGGTGCAGGAATTACTTGGTCATTCTTCGGTTACAACAACCCAGATTTATACGCTTATTACGATCGACAAAATTCGTGAAAGTTATAGTAGCTCTCACCCACGAGCAAAATAAGTTATCTTTTTAAACTATTTACTTTCCACGAAGTCGTCTTGCAATAATGCTTTGATCGCCCTTTGTTTCTAGATCGGCAATGATGATAGCTAAAGATTCACGAACAATTCGACCACGATCAACCGCAAGACCAAGATCGCCACGAAGTGCTAGTCGAGCTTGCTCCAAATCATAAAGTTCTTCAGGGGATAGGTAAACGGTAATTTTTTCATCATGACGCTCACGACCGCTTGGTGACTTATCAAAGGAATTCACTCGTCTTCTCGGAGTTGTTCTGACTGACTTTTTTGAATTGCTGGTTAGCGGTGCAACCGGAACATCTTGAGGATCTGATGGAGTAACGGATGGAACGGCACTCAAGGTTGTACTTTGGCGGAATAGCTCATCGGCTCCTGGCAAACTGACTCGACGACTCATTTGGCACCTCCACGGCTAATTAATTCACGGGCTAAACGACGATAAGAAACTGCTCCTAAAGAACTACTTGCATAGGTGGTAATTGGTTCGCCTTTTACTGTTGATTCCGAGAAGCGAACGGTTCTAGAAATAATTGTGTCTAGTAAATCATTTGGAAATTCTTTATAAATAAGTTCCAGTACGTCTCGTGAATGAGCGGTCTTACGTTCAAACATAGTGGCCAATATTCCATCGATTACGAGATGTGGATTTGTATTGCTCTTAACCTTCTCGATCGTTTCACGTACAAGACCTAGGCCAAGTACGGCGAAATATTCACATTCCATCGGGATAAGTACACCCGCGGATGCAGTTAAGGCGTTGATAGTTAATGTTCCAAGTGATGGCGAGCAATCAATCAAAATATCATCGTAGTTGTTCATGATTGGCTCGAGCATTTTCCGCAATTTATGTTCTTTCGCAATTTCAGAGACGAAAGCGGCATCCGCTGCGGCAAGATCTTTATGGCCCCGGATGAAATCAAGGCTCGGAACATTCGACTTCAAAATGAATTCATTGATATTTGCAGAAGAGTCATTCAATAAGTACCAAATAGATCCATATTGCTCTTTTAGTTGGGCTGGCTTAATTCCAAGACCGGTTGTCATTGATGCCTGTGAGTCAAAATCAATCAGCAAGACTCGTCGCCCTAGTTCAGCAAGTGCGGCACCCAAGTTGATCGTTGTAGTTGTCTTTCCAACGCCGCCTTTTTGATTCACAATTGAGATTACGCGAGCGCCACCAGAAGCAACTAAGGGCTTAGGTTCTGGAAAGTCGATAGCCTTTTTCCCTAAGACAACCGAAGTGCTTGCGAGCTCATCATCGCGATTTGTCGATTTAGCGTCTAGACGAGAAATCTTTGAAGTGCTTTTTGCCATGTCCGGACTCTACGGCGGTGCGGTTACCATCGCAAGCACGAGTGAAGTACCTTTCTGCCATGAATCTGGAACCGGAGCTATCTGCGAAAGTGCAGATCGAAGAGGTTTCGACCGAGGAAAGTCAGGAAAAAAAGGGTTTTGACGTCCACCTTTCTAATTTTGATGGACCTTTTGATCTGCTTTTACAACTGATTTCGCGGCACAAAATGGATGTCACCGAGGTGGCTCTTGGTGTCGTGACCGATGATTTTATTGCGTATATTCGGGCTCTAGAGGGCTCTGAGGATGGCTGGGACCTTGATCAGACCACGGAATTCTTGGTGGTAGCGGCAACCCTACTAGACCTAAAAGCCGCCCGTTTGCTGCCATCTGGTGAAGTTGAAGACGAGGAAGATTTAGCCCTACTTGAAGCCCGAGACCTGCTCTTTGCCCGTTTGCTTCAATATCGAGCCTTCAAGCAGATTTCGGCTATTTTTGCCGAAAGGATAGGTCGTGAGGAACGAACCTTCCCAAGAGTTGTTGCTCTCGAGCCTCAATTTGCATCTCTTTTGCCTGAGGTTTTGATTGGGGTAGGCGCTGATCGCTTTGCTGCAATCGCCCAAAGAGTCCTCTCGCCCAAGGTGGCGCCCACAGTTGGCGTCGAACACATTCACAGGCCGCTTGTTAGCGTTACCGAGGAGTCTGCAAAAATCGTAGAACATTTAAGACGCTCAGGCCGTTCTACCTTCCGCAGCCTTATCGGGGAAGCCGATTCAACCTTGGTTGTCGTTGCTAGGTTTTTGGCCCTCTTAGAGTTGTATCGAGAAGGAGTTCTCAGATTTGAGCAAGTTGTAGCCCTAGGAGAACTCCAGGTCACTTGGGTTGGGAGTGCTGAAGGGGCGATAGAAGTCAGTGATGAATTTGATGTTCCGCAAGTTATACCTGAAGATAATACAAACGAGGTAGATAATGTCTAATACTGAAGTTAAAAGAGCCTTAGAGGCAATCCTGATGGTCGTTGATGAGCCAGTCACAGAGATTATTTTGGCGCAAATCACCGAAACCCCAACAGAGCTTGTCGTAGCTAGTCTCAATGAGCTTGCTAAAGAGTACGAGGAGAGTGCGCGTGGGTTCGAATTGCGCCAGATAGCGGGTGGCTGGCGCTTCTATAGCCATCCTGATCTTGCTGCGGTGGTGGAGAAATTCGTCTTGGACGGCCAGCAATCTCGCTTAACTCAAGCCGCTTTAGAAACCTTGGCAGTTATCGCTTACCGACAACCAATCTCGAGAGCCCGGGTTTCTGCAATTCGAGGGGTAAATGTCGAAGCTGTCATGAAGACACTAATCACGCGTGGACTTGTTGAAGAGAGAGGCCTCGAACCAGAAACCGGCGCAATCCTTTATGGAACTACCTCGTTCTTCTTGGAGAAGATCGGATTGAATCAAGTCGAAGATCTCCCGGCTTTGGCGCCATTTTTGCCAGATGTAGACGGGCTCGATGAAGTCCTGGCAACTCTTACTGATTAGGCCTACTCTGACCTAAACTTCTACTTCAGGGTTTTGCTCGGCCCTTTTTGCTCTATGATTGATCTTTCCACGCTGTTGAAGCTGTTGAATGGGGAGAGCAAGATGAGCGAAATTAGATTACAGAAGATCCTTGCGGATGCAGGTGTTGCAAGCCGTCGGGGGAGCGAAGAACTCATTGAACAAGGTCGAGTAAGCGTAAATGGTGTTCAAATAACCGAACTTGGTAGCAAGTTTAATCCAGAAAACTCTATAGTTGAAGTTGATGGTGAAGTTATATCGCAAAATAAGTCTAAAACTTATCTTGCGTTCTATAAGCCTAAGGGTGTTTTATCTACAATGACTGACCCTGATAATCGTCCTAATCTGGGGGACTTCTTCGATGACCGAAAAGTTCGCTTATTCCATGTCGGTCGGCTAGATAAAGAATCAGAAGGGCTAATCCTCCTGACAAATGATGGCAATTTAACGCACCGAGCCACCCACCCTTCTTATGGGTTGGTAAAGCGATATTTGGTTGAAATCGAGGGTGAATTTACAAAGGCAAATATCGAGGAATTGCTAAAAGGGGTAATTCTCGAGGATGGCATGGCACGAGCTCTGGAAGTTTCAATTGTCCGTGAGGTAAGCCCAAAACACTATTGGGTGGATATCGCGATCCACGAAGGTCGTTTTCATATTGTTAGACGAATGTTCGAATATCTGGAGATTGAAGTTTTGCGGCTGATTCGTACAGACTTCGGACCTATCTCGATAGGGGAAACCAAAGAGGGACGTTGGCGCGTTCTAAATGAAGGCGAGATCAATAAACTATTTAACCTTTTAAAGTTAAATAGATAAATCTAAATTTTGAATATTATTAAAACCTTTTATCACTTTTTCCTAAATCATTAAATATGGTTTTATCTATTTTTTAGAGTGTAAAATCACGGCAAATATTAATAAATCTACAATATGAAGCTGTGCAGAATTTCCTCCCATATTTTGTCGATATTCTTAAAAGAGATTTGTTAATAAAATGGAAAAACGATTAAGAGGTTAAATAACATCCCGCCGGATATCCCAGGAGGCTAGAATCTGAACATGACCGTTAGAGCGATCCGTGGAGCTACTCAATTACTTGAGGACTCGACCTTAGAAATGGATGCCAAGGTAGCCGAACTTGTAGAGGCGATGCTTTCGGGAAATGGGATTGTGGCGCAGGATCTGATCTCTATCCTTTTTACAGCTACTCCAGATCTGAAATCCGGATTTCCAGCTGCTTCAGCCAGAATCCTAAAAGGTGTAGACCTATCGGATGTGCCCCTTATTTGCGCCCAAGAAATCGACGTAACCGGTGCCCTTCCAAGAGTTGTCCGGGTACTTGTTCACGTGAACAGTAATAAGGAAAATCCGGAAATTTCGCATATCTATCTCCATGGGGCGAAGGTCCTCCGAAAAGATATAGCTGGCGATGAAAAATAGTATCCGACGGGTAAAAATCGTTGGAGCTGGTCTAATCGGTACATCTATAGCTTTGCGCCTGAAAGAAAAGGGCTTGCAGGTACTTATTTCCGATCTTGATCCGACAAATGAATCGATGGCGCGGGATCTAATTCAAGAAACGAATCACGGCACCGAAGAATCTAAAGATCCATTTGATCTAGTAATCATAGCTACGCCAATTTCTTCCATTGCAGAGCTTATTATCGAAGAAGCTCGTCGTAATCCTGAGTCAAGACTTGTAGATATATCGGGTTTGATGTCTAAAGTTGTGAATGAAGTTGAATCTTTTCCAGCGATTTCCGCAAGATTTGTCTCCTGCCACCCAATGGCCGGACGTGAAGTGTCGGGTCCAGAGAAAGCGCGAGCAGACCTTTTTGAGGGGCGAGCCTGGATTATCACCAAAACTACCAACTCCGATGAATTGTCGATTTGCCTGGCAAAGGAATTGGGGGAGCTCCTAGGTTCAACAAACTATGAAATGGCTGCAACAGAACACGACGACGCGATAGCTGCCATTTCCCACTTACCGCAGGTTTTGAGCAGTCTTCTAGGGTCCTCACTTTTGGAGTTGCCGGAAGAATACCTAAATCTCGCAGGTCAGGGCTTGAGGGATGTTTCTAGATTGGCTGATTCAAACCCTAATGTCTGGACACAGCTTCTTCTGGATAATGCCGATCAATTGGCCCCGAAAATCCACTCGCTATCTGTAGAACTAAATCAACTGGTTACTGCACTTAAAGCGAGTGATTCGGAAATGATTTCAAAATTTATTTCAGATGGATCCAAAGGAAGATCTCGAATTCCTGGAAAGCATGGCGCTAAGAGCCGTCCTTATAGCTTTTTGCCGATAGTAATTGACGATAAGCCAGGTCAACTTGCGAAGATATTTAACGATTGCGCAGAAGCAAATATAAATATTGAAGATCTTCTTATTGAACACAGTCCGGGGCAAGAAACAGGATTAATCACTTTAGCGATAATGCAGGATCGGGCGAGTGATTTGATCAAGCATTTGCGATCATGCGGCTGGAACGTTCACGATCAACGATAGACTTAACACATGAATACCACTGTGGTCGCAATCGATGGACCGAGTGGTTCTGGAAAGTCTTCAACAGCTAAAGCTATAGCTAAACGTGCCAACTGGAGTTACCTAGATACGGGCGCGCTCTATCGCGCTGCAACCCTTTTGGCGCTTAGAGAAAATGTAAATGAGGCTTGGGAAATAATTGCTGCGATAAAGAAATCTCCCATTTCTTTTTCTGCCGATCCGAAAGAACCCAAAATCTTTGTCGGCGATTTGGACGTTACAGAAGAAATTCGGTCCCAGAGAGTTACCGATAATGTAAGTCAAAAGAGCGCCTTGCCTGAATTGAGAGGATATTTAGTTGAAATTCAGCGCGAGATTATTAGTAACGCAAAGGGTGGCATCGTTGTAGAAGGCAGGGATATCGGTACTGTCGTCGCACCGGACGCACAACTTAAGGTATTTCTTTATGCGGATTTAGCTGCACGAGCACTTCGTCGCGAAGCAGAGCTTGATGGCAAATTGTCTGCACCAGATGTTGCGAAATCATTAAATAACCGAGATCAAATTGATTCCACCAGATCCGTCTCGCCATTGCGCCCAGCCGAGGATGCATTGGAATTAGATTCAACCGAACTTAGCCTGGATGAAGTCATTGATGTGATCTGGGAATGGTTATCGCGTAAAAGTCTTCTTGGCTTACCGAAGGTTGCGGTTATTGGCCGACCAAACGTTGGAAAATCGACTTTAGTAAATCGCATTATTGGAAGACGTGAAGCGATTGTTGAAGATACTCCCGGAGTAACGCGCGACAAAGTTAAGTACGAAGCAGAGTGGAATGGCCGCCGGTTTATTTTGATCGATACTGGCGGTTGGGAGATGGCGCCCGAAGGAATTTCCGAAAAGATAACTGCAGGTTCGGAATCAGCAATTGCCGAAGCAGATGTGATTCTCTTTGTTATTGATGCGCAAGTAGGCGCACTAGATGAAGATTCGTCACTTCTTGACTTGCTTCGAAAATCACACAAGAAAACTGTTTTAGCGGCAAATAAAGTGGATGGTCCCAATGAAGAAGCCTCGGCTCATAGTCTCTGGAATCTAGGATTAGGCGAACCTAGATTTGTATCTGCATTACATGGTCGCGGCGCCGGGGATCTTATGGATTACTTGGTCTCGGTATTACCGGAAGTTGGAAGCGAACAAGCAGATGATGGATATCGTCGAATCGCTCTTATTGGTAGACCAAACGTTGGTAAATCAAGTTTATTAAATGCCTTAGCTGGTCAATCTAGAGTGATCGTTGACGATGCCGCTGGAACAACTAGAGATCCGGTAGATGAACTTATCGAAATCGGTGGATCAACTTGGCGTTTTATCGACACTGCAGGCATTAGAAAGCGCGCCAATCAAGATAGTGGAACCGATTATTACGCAAGTTTACGCACGGCTACAGCTTTGGAACGCGCAGAGGTTGCAGTTGTAGTTTTAGATGCTTCAACGCCGTTGACTGAACAAGATTTACGAATCGTAACGATGGTCGAAGAGGCCGGCAGAGCGCTTGTAATTGTTATGAACAAGTGGGATCTGGTTGATGAAGATCGACAGATTCAAATTGATAAAGAACTTGAACGAAATCTTGAAAGATATCCCTGGGCGCAACGAGTTAATGTGTCGGCCCTAACTGGATGGCATAGGGATCGATTAGCTCCCGCACTACGTACCGCCCTCTCGAGTTGGGAGAAGCGTGTACCTACAAGCAAGTTGAATTCATTCCTCGGGGCACTCGTAGCGGCGACTCCGCCACCCGTCCGCGGGGGGAAGCAACCGAAAATTCGCTTCGCGACACAAGCGGCAATTTGTCCACCAAAGTTTGTTGTTTTCGCCAGCGAGTTCGTCGAGACCGGATATCGCAGATTTATCGAGAGACGCCTTCGCGAGGAATTTGGCTTCCCAGGTACGCCGGTCGAAGTTGCGGTCAAGGTCAAAGAGCGAGAATAAGATGGAAGAACGCATTCTCACAATTCCAAATGGAATTACGGCGTTACGCGCTCTCGGGATTCCGCTCTTTTTGTGGAGTTATCTTTCACTTCATCAAAATACGTTGAGCTTCGTTTTTTTAGCCTTTGGGGCAATAACCGATTACTTAGATGGAAAGGTTGCCCGCGCGCTTAATCAGGTTTCTAACTTCGGTGCCCAATTTGATCCAGTAATCGATCGAGCCTACATAGCTGCGACCGTAATAGCTTTGACGATACGAAAAGAAATTCCACTTTGGGTTCCAATTCTTCTAATACTTAGGGATCTCTGGCTCGCCCTGGTTTTAATTGGTGTACGGAGAGCTAAGGGAGCGGTATTCGAAGTTACCTTCCTTGGAAAGAGTGCGACCTTTAATCTTCTATACGCATTACCCATGTTCTTATTGGCCGGAGATTCTGGAATTGGGAGAGTTTGGGGGAGCCTTGCTTGGGCCTTCTTGTCGTGGGGCATTGCTCTCTACCTTTCCACGGGGCTCGGTTATACGCGCACTGGATTTGCAATTATTAGAAGTAAGAATAGATTTATCCAACTAGATTAATTTTCAGGACGGGGTTCGCATGGCAACAGTTCCAAATGATTTGAAGTACACAAAGGAACATGAATGGGTTGCTAAGACGAATAATCCTTTAGTCGTGCGAATAGGCATTACTGATTTTGCTCAGAGTGCGTTAGGCGACATCGTCTACATACAAACTCCTAAAATTGGTGAAGCAGTAACTGCGGATAAAGTTTGCGGCGAAGTTGAGTCAACAAAGAGTGTTTCGGAAATTTATGCACCAGTAAGCGGGAAAGTTATTTCTATAAATCCAGATTTAGATAAATCTCCAGAGGTCATTAACTCTGACCCTTACGGCGCCGGCTGGATAGCCGAGATAGAAATTACAGGGGATTTGCCAGCTCTTCTTAGTGCCGAAGAATATTCAAATTTAACGGCTTGACCTGGCCTTCCAGCTCGAATAGTGTCAGCCTTTAGTTAAACCTGAAGGTTTCTAGGTCAGACATTTCTAGCGAAGGGACGAGTCTTTGACTTCTAACGGCTCCGAATTTCAGCAAGATCCTGAACTAACTTCAACATTGAGTCTCGCCTCACTTAGATCTGTTCCTGATCTTGCATTGGCTAAAAACCTTGCAGAATCGCTTAACGAGGAAGAACGCAAAGTACTAGAGGAATTAGGCACGGACGATGCCATGTTAATTGTTATTAGCGGGCCAGGCCGCGGATCCCGATATTTGATAGATGAAGAGCTTCTTTCGATAGGGCGAGATCCAAAGAATTCAATATTTCTAGATGACATAACAGTATCTAGGTCACATGCTGCAATCCGTAGGATTGAAAAAGACGGAAAAGCAAGTTTCGAAGTGGAAGATTTAAAGAGTTTGAATGGAACCTATTTGAATGCCAAGTCAGTGGTTAAAACTTCCCTGAACCAAGGCGATGAGCTTCAAATCGGAAAATTCCGTTTAACTTTTTTCCGTACATTGAAGAAAGATAGTAAAGGGGAGTAGATGTCAGTTCCAGCACGCGCGTATCTCAGCATCGGCGAAGTTTTGAGCAAGCTTCGAGGCGAGTTTCCGGATATAACAATTTCTAAAATTCGTTTCCTCGAATCTGAAGGACTGATTGATCCACAACGCACCCCTTCCGGTTACCGCAAATTTACGGTGGTTGATCTAGATCGACTCCGCTATGTGCTGGCAGCTCAAAGAGATCAATATCTGCCACTTCGAGTAATTAAAGAGAATCTTGATGCACTAGATCGCGGTTTAACGCCAACTGCTAATGGAAGTAATTCAGTTGCCCCTCGATTGGCGACGGTAGATGGAGATTTTGCGCCATCAAATTTCGTTCACGATTCCCAATTGCGGCTTTCTCGAGTAGAGCTCCTCGAATCATCAGGTTTGAATGAAGATCAATTAGTTGAATTAGAATCTTTTGGTTTGATCACTATTAAGGGACGTTATTACGACGCCGACGCACTATCAGTTGCGCGAACCGTTGCCGAAATGGCCGCCTTTGGAATTGAAGGAAGGCATCTGCGTTCATTCAAAACCGCTGCCGACCGTGAAGTAGGTCTGGTTGAGCAAGTCATCACACCATTGCTTCGACAGAAGAGTTCAGATGCCCAAGCGCGAGCTGAGGAAGTACAACGGGAGTTGGCCTCACTTTCTATTCGACTGCATGCTGCGTTGGTTGCTTCCGGCCTACACCGCTCAAAGTAAATCTGATTTCATAGATTCGAAGACACTGAGACAATTTGATGCAATTTCATCCGGTTGAAGTCGTAGGCGTGCGAGTTGAGATGCCCTCTAATCAACCGATTGTTTTACTTAAAGAGATTGATGGCATCAGATACCTTCCGATTTGGGTAGGTGCAGTTGAAGCGTCTGCAATTGCTTTTGCGCAACAAGGTTTGACGCCCCCAAGACCTCTTACACACGACCTGTTCGTCGATTTCATTAAACTTACGGATCAAAAAATTTCATCAGTTCACTTGACTGACTTAAGAGATGGCATTTTCTATGCCGAAATAATTTTTAAAGATGGCAAAACTCTCTCGGCTCGTCCTTCGGATGCCATCGCATTAGCCCTTAGAAGCGATAGCCCAATTTTGGCGACAGAAGATCTCTTTGCAGCTGCCGGAATCGAGATCCCAGACCAGGCTGATGATGAGGTCGAGAAGTTCCGTGAATTCCTAGACCAGATAAATCCCGAGGACTTCTTAGGTTAGGCCTAACCTCTGGCTGAAGAAACCTAAAGATAAGGTTGAGAGTTACACCGTGTCGTTCATTGAATCGAGGGGTGGGCTGACCTACCATTGTCTTGTATCCGCAAGGATCTTCCCCGTAGAAGTGAGAACAGCATGAATGATTCGATGAGTCCTTTGGCTCCTGAAATTGGTTATCGCGGTACAACCGCATGCGTTGCGGCTGGAATTACGTATCGACAACTGGATTATTGGGCTCGCACCGGGTTAGTGGAACCTAGCATTCAGTCAGCTGCCGGTTCTGGATCGCAAAGACTTTACGGATTTCGAGACATCCTTGTACTTAAGATCGTTAAACGTTTATTGGATACCGGGGTTTCGCTTCAGAATATTCGCTCAGCCGTGGAACACCTACGTAGTCGTGGCGTTGAAGACCTCGAACGCATGACCCTAATGAGTGATGGTGCCTCTATCTACGAATGCAACAGTGCAGATGACATCGTTGATCTCCTTCAAGGAGGGCAAGGGGTGTTCGGTATTGCAATTGGAAAAGTTTGGAGCGAAGTTGAAGGCTCGCTTGCGCAACTACAGGGCGAGAATCCAAGCAGTGGCGAGATTGCGGTCACATCTGACGCTCTCGGAAACGACGAATTAGCAGAACGGCGTAAACGCAAAGGCGCTTAAAGAGTTTTATTCTTCCCTGGTTGGTAGTTTTACCCAGTAATTTCAACTAGGGGAGTGACATGAGTAATTCCAAGGAAGTTCGAAATCGTTTTCAGGATCGTCACATTGGTCCAGGAACTTCTGAAGTTGGTTTCATGCTCAAGGAGATTTCAGAATTAAATCTTGAAGAGTTCATTTCCAAAGTTGTTCCGCAAAATATCGCTATTGGTGAGCATCTTTCAGAATCCCTGCCATTTTCCCTATCGGAAGTCGATGTTATTTCCGAGCTTCGGGAATTAGCTAAAGAGAATTCAGTTATGCGAAATTTTATTGGCCAAGGTTTCTACGGGACGATTACGCCACCGGTTATTTTGCGAAATGTTTTAGAAAATCCAGCCTGGTATACGGCATACACTCCTTACCAACCTGAAATTAGTCAGGGTCGGCTTGAAGCTATCTTTGCCTTTCAAACAGTTGTAAGTGATTTAACTGGGTTATCAATTTCAAATGCTTCGATGCTAGATGATGCTACCTCCGCGGCAGAAGCCATGACTTTGGCACGAAGAGTCTGGAAGGGGAGCGATGATGCTTTATTGGTTATCGATGCAAACCTTCATCAACAAATCAAGGCCGTTATTGCTACAAGAGCTAAGCCTCTGAAAATTGGAGTAATTGAATTAGATCTACAAAAAATTGATGCGTCGGAATTGCCGGATAATTTCTTTGGAATTATTGCTTCGCAATTTGCTAGCACCGGTGCATATTTCAATCCCGCAAAAGTATTTGCTCAAGCAAAAGAGAAGGGTGCAACCTCGGTTCTGGCCGTAGATTTACTTGCAGCGACTCTTTATCCTTCTGCCGCGGAAGTTGGTTCAGATGTAGCCATCGGAAGCGCGCAGAGGTTTGGTGTTCCAATGGGATTTGGTGGACCAAGCGCAGGCTTCATGGCCGTTAAAGAAGGTTTTGAAAGATCGATACCTGGTCGGTTGGTTGGACAGAGCGTAGATGCTCACGGCAATCCTGCATTTAGATTGGCTCTCCAAACTCGAGAGCAACATATTCGTCGCGACAAAGCGACCTCAAATATCTGCACGGCGCAAGTTCTATTGGCGGTAATGGCTGGACTTTATGCAATGTGGCATGGACCTGCGGGCTTGGCGCAAATCGCATCGCGAGTGAGGAATTTGACTTGGGATTTGCGTTCGAGTTTAAAGTCATCCGGCCTTGATGTTTCTGATGATGAAATCTTCGACACCTTTGAGATAAGAAGTATTGATGCACAATCCCTTCAAAAAAGGGCAGTACAAAAGGGGATCAACCTTAGAGTTCTAGATGCAAATAGAGTTTCGATTTCACTGGACGAGACTGTTACGGCAGGTGATATCTCCGATTTATTGGAAATCTTTGAAGCAACAGCTTTGAATCAAAAAACCCACGGACCTAGCGAAGTTCGAAAGAGTTCTTACCTGACCCACCCGCTCTTCAATTCATTCCATTCCGAAACAAGCATGTTGAGATATTTACGCTCCTTGGCCGATCGGGATCTTGCTCTAGATCGAACAATGATTCCTCTGGGCTCTTGTACTATGAAACTAAACGCTACGACCGAAATGATTCCGGTAACGTGGCCGGAATTCTCTTCGTTGCATCCGTTTGCACCAGCAAATCAAAACGCCGGAATGCGAAAATTGATTGATCAACTTTCTGATTGGTTAATCAAAATAACTGGGTATGACGCGGTTAGTTTGCAACCAAATGCCGGATCACAAGGTGAGTTTGCCGGATTATTGGCCATCCGAAATTACTTAGATGCAAACGGGGGAGCAGAACGCGATATCTGTTTGATCCCAAGTAGCGCTCATGGAACAAACGCGGCTTCGGCAGTAATGGCTGGTATGAGGGTTGTCGTAGTCGAATGTGATGAAGCTGGAAACGTAAGTGTCGATGACCTGAATTCTAAGATTGCAGAATATAAAGATTCCTTGGCTGCTCTTATGGTTACTTATCCATCGACGCACGGAGTTTTCGAAGAAGCGATCTCTGAAATTTGCGGTGCAATCCACGATGCCGGTGGTCAGGTTTATGTTGATGGCGCCAATCTGAATGCACTTGTTGGATTGTCACAACCAGGAAAATTTGGCGCCGATGTATCACACCTAAATCTCCATAAGACATTTTGTATTCCTCATGGAGGGGGAGGACCTGGCATTGGTCCGGTAATTACTAAGGCTCACTTAGCTCCATATTTGCCTAACCATCCAATGGATCCTGCTTGTGGCCCAGCGACCGGACCGGGCCCAGTGAGTAGCGCACCATTTGGTTCGGCAAGCATCTTGCCAATCTCATGGAGCTATATTCGCATGATGGGTGGGGAAGGACTGACCCATGCGACACAGGTTGCTATTTTGTCGGCTAATTACATTGCGAAGAAGTTAGATCCACTATTTCCAGTTTTGTATAAAGGAAAAAATGGTTACATCGCACACGAATGCATAATTGACCTACGAGATATAACAAAGCGCACTGGAGTAACAGTCGATGATGTTGCCAAGCGCTTAATGGACCATGGTTTCCACGCTCCAACCGTAAGTTTCCCAGTAGCTGGAACACTGATGATTGAGCCGACCGAATCTGAAGATCTAAGGGAATTGGATCGCTTTATTGGCGCTATGACAGCGATTAGGGCTGAAATAGCAGATATTGAGGCGGGTCAAATAACGGCGGAAGAATCCCCATTGCGTTTTGCACCGCATACAAGCGCCGATCTAGTGCGCGAGAATTGGGATCGGAAGTATTCGCGAGAAATTGGTGCATTCCCAAGCGGGAACGATGTTGAAATTGGAAGGTCTGGAAAATATTGGCCAACTGTTGGCCGCGTTGATGGTGTTTATGGCGATCGAAATCTGGTTTGTTCGTGTGCGCCGATCAGCGAATTGGCCATCAACTAACAAGAGTCGGGAAGTGCTTAAGAGTTGAACTTTGTTTGATCCATATTTATTTGACATAATGTAGATTATCGGCGATATAGGGATTGAACTCGATTGATTAAACCCCACCGAGTAACGCTTAAAAACGCCTCAAATGCAATCCTAGAGCTCATCTTGGACTTCCCGGCTGTTCGCTCAGTAAATCTTATTGGGCTTTGGGCAACAGAAAATCCTAGATTTTTAGCTCGTAATACCGATTCAATTTGAAATCCGTAACCTTTATTTACCAATCCATTCTCGACCAAATCTTTCACTAAGCGTGCCGATAAAAGGCGAAAACCGCTTGTGAGATCTTTATAAGGCAAATTCAAAACCTTTGAGGCGTATGCGGTACCAAACTTTGATATCAGCCTTCTATGTAGAGGCCAATTTTCAATACTCCCGCCGGGCATCCATCGTGTTCCGATTACCAAATCAAAGGTTCTCGACAATTTGATCATCGGCTCAATTTCTTCAATGTGGTGACTTCCATCTGCATCAAATTCGACAAAGTAATCAAAGTTGTTTTCTAGACCGTACGAGAAGGCAGTTAAATACGCAGAACCGAGTCCTAATTTTCCAGATCTTTGAGTCAGCTGATAATCATTTAGGTTCAAATTCTTCGCTTTTTCGACTGTCGCATCTGTTGAATTATCATCAATTTGAACTATTACAACCCTAAGATTTGTCTGCTTTTCTCGCCATCGGTCTATCGATGTAAGAACTTCGACAATATTCCCACCTTCGTTGAAGGTGGGGAGACAAATTAAAATCGAATTCATAGGCCGCTAATCACCAATTAAGGGCTGAAATAAATCGGTCAATGCTTGCTCCAAGACCATAATCCTTTTGATAAGCATAAATTTCACTGATGTCATTTGGTTTTTTAGGCAATGTGAAATCGCTTATAGGAACAGGCGCATCTAGCGCGCAGAGAACCAATTTCTCAGCAATTTTTGCGTAATCCAGCGATTCAATAATCTTCTTTCGATGATTCTCTTTCAATTCCGAATTATCGCCTAACGCAGCTTCGATCACCGAAGTCATATTTGGAAAGTTGTTGGCGATCTCGGCAGCGCCTTTCTCTCCAATACCCTTAATTCCTGGTAATCCGTCAGAGGCATCTCCTCTGATCATTGCAAATAAATCGTAACGATCACCTGGGATTTGATACTTATTGGCAATCCACTTTCGATCGACTAAGTCGTGATTGGCTACACCCTTTGCCAAATACACAACCTTCACTTTTCTTTCATCGTCAGCTAATTGAAAGAGATCTCGATCGCCTGTAACTATATAGATAGGCCCCTTTTCTTGCTTAGACAGGGTCGCTATGACGTCATCCGCTTCATAATCGTCAGCTCCAATGATTGGAATACCAAACGCTTCTAATACATCTAAGAGGATCGGAA
>DAIOGD010000009.1:0-19815 GCA_036745395.1 Candidatus Nanopelagicaceae bacterium
GCCATGTAGCTAGTAAGACGAAGGTCTGGTTTTACTTTTCTAAAGTAAGAGATTGCTGCCGAACTCGTGCCGAAGATCGATGGGACTTTGTTGGTTCCAAGAATGAGCGGAATTGGTTTATTTGATATTCCGATCAAGAGCGCTGGGAGTTGGACTAATCCCCCACCACCTGCAACCGCATCAACAAATCCGGCAAACCCAGCGGCGATCGCTAAGAAGATCCAGTTAGCAATCGACATTTAAGTAAATAATTAAGCTTTTGTGACTGCGTTATAAATTTCGGTTACGGCCTTTAGCAATTCAATCTCGCTCTTTTCGCCACTCTTGCGAACTCTAAATTCAACTTTCCCCTCGGCTAGCGCCTTTCCAACGACAACTATGTATGGGATGCCAATTAATTCTGCATCTTTGAATTTAACGCCAGCACTTGCCTCGCGGCGATCGTCATACATAACGCGCAAGCCTTTTTCTTCTAGATCCTCTGCCAGAGTCATTGCTGCTTGGAAGACTTCATCTTCGCGACCTGTTGCAACTACATGAACGTCGGCCGGTGCGATTTCGCGTGGCCACGACAATCCAATTTCATCAAGAGTTTGTTCGGCGATCGCTGCTACTGCTCGCGAGACACCGATTCCATAAGATCCCATCGTTACAACTCGAGATTTTCCATCTTTATCAAGGACTGTTAGATCAAGGGCTTCGGCATACTTACGTCCAAGTTGGAAGATGTGGCCGATTTCAATTGCGCGATCAATAATTACTGGCGTCTGACAATTTGGACATATATCTCCAGCGCGAACTTCGGCTGCTTCAATGTACTTATCAACTTGGAAGTCGCGACCATTTGTAACGAAGCGAACATGCTTATCTTTTGCGTTAGCTCCAGTTATCCAATGCGAACCAATGACAATTCGTGGATCGGCAAGAACTTCGATGCCATTTTTCTTTGCATCTTGTGGTCCGATATAGCCCTTTACTAAACCTGGGAACTTTTCAAAGTCGGCATCTTCAAACATACGCAATTCTTGAACACCAGGGAGGTTGGCTTGCAACCGTTTTAAATCTACTTCGCGGTCGCCAGGTACCAATACCGAAATCGCTTTGGTATCGGCCATGAGCATGACATTCTTTAGCGTGTCACTTGCCTTGTGGCCCGGACCAAATTTGCCATTTAGTAATTCAACTAATGAATCAATAGTCGGAGTATTTGGTGAATCAAAAACTTCCATGGCAGCTGGTGCGGCACCACTAAATTCCTCAACCTTGGTAACCATCGCTTCGACATTTGCCGCATAGCCACATTTTTCACAAAGAACGTAGGTATCTTCGCCGGTGCTGCAAGGGGCTAAAAATTCTTCAGATCGTGAACCACCCATGGCGCCCGAAACCGCGGAAACGATGTTGTACTTCAAGCCAAGGCGATCAAAAGTCTTGATGTAAGCGTTTCGATGGGCTTCATAAGATTTTGCCAAGCCTTCATCATCGAGATCAAAAGAGTATGAATCCTTCATTACGAATTCGCGGCCGCGGATAATTCCAGAACGTGGTCTGGTTTCATCGCGGAATTTAGTTTGAATTTGATAGATCGAAAGTGGCAAATCTTTATATGAGGAGTACTCACCCTTGACCATCAGTGTAAACATCTCTTCGTGGGTTGGACCTAGAAGATAATCATTTCCTTTGCGATCCTTTAGGCGAAAGAGATCGGCGCCGTACTCTTCCCAACGATTTGTTTTCTCATAAGGTTCACGAGGTAACATCGCTGGAAAATGAACTTCTTGAAATCCGGCCGAGTCCATCTCTTCACGAATGATCCGTTCAATATTTCTAAGGGTGATGTAGCCAAGAGGTAACCAAGAATAAATACCTGCGGCAATTCGGCGCACATAACCGGCGCGAACCAATAAGCGGTGACTTGCTACCTCAGCATCGGCTGGGTCATCACGCAAGGTGCGCAACAACAAGGTAGACATTTTCAACATGTCGTTACCTTATCTAATTATCGCGGCTTATTTTCCAGATTTAAGTGTCGTTTAATTTGTTGTAACGGTTGGAGTTCCGCTGGCAGCGCCGGCAGCTTCCATTTCATCAGCCAAACGCATCGCCTCTTCGATCAGAGTTTCAACAATTTGGGCCTCAGGGACGGTCTTGATTACTTCGCCCTTTACAAAGATCTGGCCTTTGCCATTTCCTGATGCAACACCAAGATCTGCTTCTCTGGCTTCACCCGGTCCATTAACTACACAGCCCATAACCGCTACGCGAAGTGGCACAGTCATTCCTTGTAATCCCGCTTGAACTTTCTCGGCCAAGGTATAAACATCAACTTGTGCGCGACCGCATGAAGGACAGGAAACAATTTCCAACTTACGTTGACGAAGATTTAAAGATTCAAGGATTGAGATTCCAACCTTTACTTCTTCAACCGGCGGCGCAGAGAGCGATACGCGAATTGTGTCGCCAATGCCCTCAGATAAAAGAATGCCAAATGCAGTTGCAGATTTAATAGTTCCTTGGAAGAAGGGACCGGCTTCGGTAACACCTAAATGCAACGGGTAATCACACTTGCTGGCAAGCAATCGATAAGCCTGAACCATTGTTACTGGGTCATGGTGCTTAACGGAAATTTTGATATCGGTAAAACCATGTTCTTCAAAGAGTGATGCTTCCCAAAGCGCTGATTCGGCCAAAGCCTCTGGAGTTGCTTTGCCGTACTTGGCAAGAAGACGGGGATCAAGAGAGCCAGCATTAACTCCAATACGAATTGGAATACCGGCATCGCCAGCGGCCTTTGCAACTTCTTTTACCTTGTCATCAAATTGTTTGATATTTCCAGGATTAACGCGGACTGCGGCGCAACCAGCATCAATCGCTGCGAAAATATATTTTGGTTGGAAGTGAATATCTGCAATAACTGGAATTTGAGATTTCTTTGCAATCTGTGAAAGCGCATCGGCATCATCTTGGCTTGGTACTGCAACGCGGACTATTTGGCATCCAGATGCCGTTAACTCTGCGATTTGTTGGAGGGTGCTATTTACATCCGCAGTAAGTGTTGTACACATTGATTGAACGCTTACCGGTGCATCGCCACCAACCAAGACATTTCCTACTTTGAGCTGCTTGCTCTTGCGACGTGGTGCAAGTGTTGGCAGAGGAGCGCTTGGCATTCCGAGATTAACCATGTGCTTATCCTAGATTATTGATTGATATTTATTGGATTGAAGATATCGGCCGCCAGAAGCAGGAGTGAGAGCGCGGCCAAAAGGGCGAAAACTACGATTGTGACTGGCATCAAACGCTCGACATTGATTGGATCCGGCAACGCTCTCTTTCGAAGCTGTGCCCATTTGCGGCGAATTCCATCAACGATCGCCACCGCCATGTGGCCTCCATCTAATGGTAGAAGTGGGAAAAGATTAAAGACTCCAACAAAGATATTTAGGCTGGCGATAATGATTAGGAAGGTCGCGATCTTCTCTCGACTTCCTAACTTTGAATCACTAGCAGTCTGGGCGCTGACTCGAGCGACACCAACTACCCCAACCAGGCCAGAGGCATCGCGCTTTTCACTTCCGAAAGTCTGGCGAACTAGCGCCGGAATCTTAGTAGGCAAAGAGAATAAAGAGCCAACGCTGCTCTTCATTAATTGTCCCGTCAATTTAAAGCTATTAGTAACGCTTGTCAGAGGTGTTAGTCGAACATTGCCCATCTTGTTTTGGATGCCAATAAATCCAACTAACTTTCCATTTAACTCATGCGCCTCTGGCGTTAAAGCAAATTCCAAATCTTGACCGGAGCGGCTAACCAACAATTTAACTTCACGATTTGGTGAATTGCGAATCATTGAAACCGCATCGCTCCAGACCGAAATCTTCTTGCCATTGACCGAAAGAATCTTGTCGCCAGCTTGGAGTCCGGCAATCTTTGCAGGTGAAGGTTTTGCATCAACCGCACACTTACCATTGCTATTTACTGTTAAACATGGGCTAACTGCGCCGACCACATTTGTTACCGACGTGGTTCCCACCCCAGCTAAAAGAACAAACAAAATTAAGAATCCGAGCACGAAATGTAGGAATGATCCAGCTCCGAGAACAATCAGGCGTTTTGGTGCTGATGCTAAATAGAAAGAGCGTGGCTTGTCTTCCGGTGAGACTTCTTCATTAACGGACATGCCAACAATTCGACAGTAACCACCAGCTGGAATCGCTTTGATACCAAATTCGGTCTCGCCACGTTTAACTGACCAGAGGCGCTTTCCAAAACCAAGAAAAAACTCGGTTACCTTCATATGGAAATGGCGCGCAGTTACAAAGTGTCCTGCCTCGTGAACCATGACTGAAAAAAGTAGTGCGATGATAAAAGCTATAACGCCGAGAAAACTCATTAACGCTCCTGAACTATTTTGCTTGCTTGGACGCGAGCATCATTCTCGATGGCACTGACATCAGAAATATCGCGAATGGATAACGGTGAGCCGCCACCCAAATTCTGTACACATTCTTCGACGATTTCCACAATCGAAGTGAATGGTATCGCTCCATTTATAAATGCTTCTACCGCAACCTCATTGGCCGCATTAAAGATTGCTGGTAATCCCCCGCCAAGTTCACCACAACGCCTTGCTAGATCTACGGCTGGGAATTTATTGATATCTATCGGAGAGAAATTCCAACTTTGGTTCTGGCTCCAGTCGATTGGATTTGTTGCTTTCGCAATTCGGGTTGCACCGCTTAGCGCATATGCAATTGGGCCTTTCATATTTGGCGGGCTAGCCTGCGCAATAGTAGATCCATCGATGAACTCCACCATGGAGTGAACAACTGACTGTGGATGGATTACGGCTGAGATCTTTGAATATGGAAGATCAAATAAATAGTGAGCTTCAATGATTTCTAAACCTTTATTCATGAGGGTTGCAGAATTAATTGTGACAACCGGCCCCATCGCCCAAGTTGGGTGTGCGAGAGCTTCTTCCAACTTAATATCTGACATATCTTTTCGGTCTCTAAATGGACCACCACTTGCAGTGAGTACAACTTGTTTAACCTCTGAGGATTTTCCGCTTAGGAAACATTGATAGAGCGCAGAATGTTCTGAATCAACCGGAATGATGGAATCTCGGCCAAAAGCCATAACTAAATCGCCACCAGCAACAAGTGATTCCTTATTAGCCAGCGCAACTTTATTTCCAACTCCAAGGGCTGCAAGCGTTGGCCCAAGTCCGATCGAGCCAGTGATTCCATTTAGAACGATGTCACATGGAATTGTTGCAATCTCCGATGCTGCCTTTGGACCATCAATTACTTGGATATCACCCTCTAAATCCTTCGCCTTCGCAGCATCAGCAGTTGTTCCGATAACACCAACTTTGAATTTACGAGCCTGTTCGACAAGCAGCTCTAAATTTTTTGAACCAGCAGCGAGTGCAACAACACGAAACTTATCTGGATTTGCAGCAACAATTTCTAAGGCTTGAACGCCAATAGAACCGGTTGAACCGAGAATAACAATTTCGCGCATTTAGTGAGTGCCGCTACCGATCCAGAAGATTTCTAGTAGGCGAGTACGTTCCGCCTTTTTTGCGAAGCGTGATTGCACTGAGCGCTTCGAGAACAACTCGGTTCGCTAAAATCGCGGTGATTTCTGCGCTGTCGTAGGCCGGTGCCACTTCAACGATATCCATGCCAACGATCGGTAATTCAAAACAGATTCGGCGAACTGCCTCTAGTAATTCGCGGCTAGTCATTCCACCTGGCTCAGGGGTTCCAGTCCCTGGTGCCATGCCTGGATCAACAACATCGATATCAACCGAGAGGAATACGCCCTCACACTCATTAGTTAGCGTTGCAAACGATTCATCGAGAACCTCTTTTAATCCGCGATGGTGAATTTCGGTCATCTCATATGAACGCATTCCTTGGTCGCGCATCCACTTCAGGGTTGCATCATCTGGCCAGTAACCGCGAAGTCCGAGTTGGAGAAAACGATCTCCACGAACGGCTCCGGAATCAATCAACATTCTCATTGGGGTTCCATGTCCAACCAATGCACCGAATTGAAGATCGGCGGTGTCTGCATGAGCATCAAAGTGAATCATTGAAACTCGACCCATCCCCCGATGTTTTGCAATTCCAGCAACATCAGCAGAGGCAATCGAGTGATCGCCACCAAGTACAACAGGAATGGCGCCTGCGCGAGAAATCTTTTCAGTAGCCTCTTCCAAAACTTTAAGGGAAGCAACTAAATCTCCACCCGGCATAAGCAGATCACCAGCATCAAAGATCTTTAATTCCTTAAGCGAATCAACGCGCATCGACATATGTGGTCGCTCGCCATCGTGCGCTAAATAATCTCCAGCTCGAATTGCTTGTGGGCCATGCTTGGCTCCGGAACGATGCGAAGTTCCGCTATCAATTGGTGCACCAACAATTACAACATCGGCACCGGCAAAGGTTTCTGGCTTATCTAAATCACAACGCGGAATGCCTAAGAATGTGAAGTCTGGGCCATACATATTGCCAATATTTGCCATGGCTTAACTCTAGTTTATGGGTGCGCTAAAACTTAACCGAAGTTAGGCGTTTAGGTTGGTCATCACATGCTTTATGCGAGTGTAATCCTCAAAGCCATATGAAGAGAGATCCTTGCCATAACCCGAACGCTTGTAACCGCCATGTGGCATTTCCGCAACAAGCGGGATATGGGTATTAATCCAGACGCAACCAAAATCAAATGCCTTAGCCATTCGCATCGCGCAACCATGATTTGTTGTCCAGACACTTGAAGCTAGTCCATATGGAACATCATTGGCATAGGCAACTGCTTGTGCTTCATCTTTGAATTTTTGAATGGTAATTACTGGACCAAAGATTTCATTTTGAATCATTTCATCATCCTGCTTTAGTCCGGCAATCACAGTTGGGTTGAAGAAATAACCAGCGCGATCAACCTTGCTGCCACCAGCAACTATTTTCGCATGCGAAGGTGTTCGTTCAACAAATCCTTGAACGCGCGCAAGTTGCGCGGCGTTATTAACTGGACCATAAAGGACATCCTCGGTTGGGCCACCGGTTGCGATGTTGTTGCTTGCTTGTGCTGCGAGAAGTGCGACAAATTCATCATAAGCAGCTTCTTGAACTATAACTCGAGTTGCTGCGGTGCAATCTTGACCAGCGTTAAAGAAGCCAGCAATTGCAATTGCCTCAGCGGCCGCGGCTAGATCGGCATCCGCAAAGACAACAACTGGTGCTTTGCCACCTAATTCCAAGTGAACGCGCTTAACATCAGAAGCCGCTGACTTTGCAACTTCGATACCAGCACGAACCGAGCCGGTAATTGAGACCATGGAAGGTGTCGCATGTTCAACAAGAGTGCGGCCACTTTCACGATCGCCACAAATAACATTGAAGACTCCATTTGGTAAGAATTCCGACATAACTTCGGCCATAAATAAAGTTGATGCTGGGGTTGTATCGCTCGGCTTTAAAACTACTGTGTTGCCAGCGGCAATTGCCGGTGCCCACTTCCAAACCGCCATCATCATTGGATAATTCCATGGAGTTACTTGTGCACAGACTCCAATTGGTTCGCGGCGGATAAATGAAGTCATGCCGCGCATATATTCGCCGGCGGATTTTCCTTCTAAGTTGCGGGCTGCACCAGCAAAAAATCTAATTTGATCAAGCATTGGTGGAACTTCTTCAGAAGCGGTAAGCGCCAACGGCTTGCCAGTGTTCTCACTTTCAATTGCGATCAACTCTTCGCTTCGAGATTCGAGGGCATCTGCGATCTTAAGTAGCGCGCGTTGACGTTCGGAAGGAGTTGAATCGCGCCAATCAACGAAAGCTTTGCTCGCGGCGTTCATTGCTTGATCAACATCAGCGGTTGAAGAGATCGGCGCAGTTGCATAAGCGCCACCCGTTGCTGGGTTAATTACTTCGCTGGTTTGGCCAGATTTAGCCGGTTGATATTTGCCGTCGATAAAGTTTTGCAGGTTTTTCATGAATCAGAGATTACTTCGGCTGCGGCCAATTGACCACATGCGCCATCAATTTCTCTGCCACGAGTGTCTCGAACGGTTACCGGAACCGAATACGCCTCAAGGACTCGAACAAATTCGGCCTCATCTTCTGGGCGGGATGCGGTCCACTTAGAACCCGGAGTTGGGTTTAGCGGAATCAAATTCACGTGGGCATTGCGATTCTTAAGTAATCGCCCGAGCAAATCTGCACGCCAAGCTTGATCATTAATATCTCTAATTAGTGCGTATTCAATTGAATATCTACGTCCGGTCTTGGCTTCATATTTATCTGCAGCAGCCAATACTTCCTTGACCTTCCAGCGCGAATTGATGGGTACCAAGGTGTCACGCAATTCATCATCTGGAGTATGTAGCGATACCGCCAAAGTGACTGGAATATTTTCCTGGGTTAATTTTTCAATTCCATTTACGAGACCAACTGTTGAAACAGTTACAGATCTGGCACTGATCCCTAGGCCATCTGGTTGTGGCGTTGTTATATTTCTAACCGCGCGCAATACCGCGTTGTAGTTTGCAAGTGGTTCACCCATTCCCATAAAGACCACATTTGAAAGTCTGGTCTCGCCACCTGGCAATTCACCGCTGGCACAAATTCGAGCCGCAGCTACAACTTGGGCGGTAATTTCACCGGCGGTTAAATTACGAGTTAAACCACCTTGGCCAGTTGCGCAAAATGGACAGTTCATTCCACAACCTGCTTGCGATGAGATACAAACCGTTGTGCGATCGGAATATCGCATTAAAACGCTTTCAACTAGAACACCGTCGTGCAATTTCCATAAATCCTTGCGGGTGCGGCCGCCATCTGCAGTAACGGTTCGAACCAAGGTAATTAATTTTGGTGTGAATTCTGTGGCCAAAGTTTCGCGTAGATCCTTTGGAATATCGGTCCAGGTATCGGGATCATCGTTGTAGTGGGTAAAGAAGTGAACCGCCATTTGATTCGCGCGAAAGGCTGGAATCCCTAGTTCAACTGCCTTGGCTTTGCGATCTTCTGGTGCCAAGTCGGCAAAGTGCAACGGTGGTTTCACCCGTTGCTTTGGCTCGTCGAAAACTAACTTAATTTCTTCCATTAAATTCTCACAGGTTGAAATGCTTTATTAATTCGAAGGCAAACCAAACGGCTGGCCCAGTAAAGAGAATTGAATCAATGCGATCAAGAATTCCGCCATGGCCAGGCAGGATTGAACCCATATCTTTAATTGCTAGATCTCGTTTAACCGCAGATTCAATTAGGTCACCACATGTTGCAGTAATTACCGCCATGATTCCAATTCCAGCGCCAACCCACCAATGCTTGTGTAGGGCGAAATGAAATACCAAGGCAGATCCGGTCGGTGTAAAAATAAAGGAACCGAGCAACCCTTCCCAAGTTTTCTTGGGACTAATCGCTGGAACTAGTGGATGCTTTCCAAAAAGCACTCCAGAAATATAAGCAAAGGTGTCGTTGCAACTAACTAATACAACCAGCGTAAGAATTCTTGCCGCGCCATCAGAGTGATGAGCCAAGAGAACAATAAATCCGCCAAGGAAGGCCAGATAGAAAACCGCGAATGCAGCCGATGCAGCTCGCCTTACATAATCCTTTGGTCCCTTAAAGAGAATAAAGACCATCACATTTGGAATCGCGATCGACATTGCAACAGCCAGCCCGGAAACTTTGCCATACCAAGCAGAAATCAACAGCGCAGTACCGGCAACTTGTATTGCTAGTCGTGGCAATTCGATTCCGCCGTGCTTGTAGGCATTTACCAATTCGCGAATCGAGAGCATGATCGCAACCCAAATCAGAAGGCCGAAAAGTGGTTTTGCTTTATAGACCGTGCCAAAAACCAAGGCGAGAAGCCCGATAGAAACCAAAATAGATGGAAGAAGTTTGCGTCCAGCCTTGGCGTTTATCGCCTCGTTGATTGAATGCAGGTCATCCATTTTGAAGTGTGCCGAAGTTTAAACTTCGAGTAACTCGGCTTCCTTGTGCTTAAGTAGCTCATCGATCTTGGCAACATGATCGGATGTAATTTTCTCTAAATCTTTTTCGCCACGAGCGACATCATCTTTTCCGGCTAGCCCATCTTTCTCGAGCTTCTCCATTGCTTCCTTCGCAGTACGACGAATGTTTCGGATTGAAACGCGTGAATCTTCCGCCTTTGTACGAGCCACTCTGATGTAATCCTTGCGGCGCTCTTCGGTTAATTGTGGGAAGTTGACACGGATTACAGCGCCATCGGTTTGCGGATTAACACCAAGATCGGAATCGCGAATCGCTTTTTCAATTGCCGCAGTGGCACCTTTATCAAATGGTGAAACCAAAGCCATGCGTGGTTCCGGGACTTGAAATGTTGCAAGTTGTGACAGCGGAGTCATTGCGCCGTAGTAATCGACAATGATCTTGGCAAACATTGATGGGTGAGCGCGTCCGGTGCGGATACCGCCAAAATCTTCCTTGGCTACTTCAACAGCCTTATTCATTTTGCTAGTCGCATCGCTTAGCGCTGTTGCTATATCTGACATTTACTACTCCCCTGTTTTAAAACTCGTTGAATCTAACTTTGAAAATTCTCGAACTTTTTAGGAAACCAGCGTTCCAACTGAATCACCACGGACCGCACGTCCGATATTGCCCTTGTTCTTTAAATCGAAGACAACGATTGGCAAATTATTTTCCCGGCATAAGCTAAATGCTGCGGCATCGGCGACTGCTAGCGATTTAGAGAGAACTTCATCATAAGAAACATTTTCGAACTTGGTTGCGGATGGATCCTTCTTTGGATCTGCAGAATAGACACCATCAACGCCGCTCTTTGCGAGTAGTAGCGCCTGTGCACCAACTTCCAAAGCTCTTTGTGCTGCAACGGTATCGGTTGTGAAGAATGGCATGCCCGCACCGGCACCAAAAATTACTACGCGACCTTTTTCTAGGTGACGAATTGCGCGACGAGGAATGTATGGCTCAGCCACTTGCCCCATTGTGATCGCGGTCTGAACGCGAGTTTCGATGCCTTCTTTTTCCAGAAAATCTTGAAGTGCTAAACAGTTCATAACTGTTCCAAGCATTCCCATGTAGTCGGCGCGAGCGCGATCCATACCTCGTTGTTGCAATTCTGCGCCGCGGAAATAGTTTCCGCCACCAACCACAATTCCAACTTGAGTTCCGGTACGTACTACTTCGGCAATTTGTGATGCGAAATCGTGAACTACATCGGGATCAACACCGATGCCCTTCTCGCCGCCAAATACTTCTCCAGAAAGTTTAAGGAGCACTCGCTTATAACCATTGCGGGCCATTTGTGAGTGCTCCTTAATCTCTAGAATCTCTAGAATCTCTAGAACTAGCTTTTATCTACTGGATGAGATTACTGACCAACCTTGAATCGGTGAAATGCCGACACGGCAGTCTTTGCCTCGTCCAGGATCTGCTGAACGGTCTTCTTGGCATCCTTTGCGAAAGATTGCTCTAGCAAGCTAACTTCCTTGACGAATCCAGTGATGCGGCCTTCGACTACCTTAGAAAGCGCGGCTTCTGGCTTGCCTTCAGCGCGTGCAGTTTCCTCAGCAATACGACGTTCATTTTCAATGTGATCGGCTGGAATATCTTCGCGACGAACGAATTGAGGCGCGAAGGCCGCAATATGTTGCGCTACATCTTTACCAGCTTCAAGTGCATCGGTAGCCAACTGAACTAGAACTCCAATTTGTGGTGGTAGATCTGGGTTGGTGCGGTGCATGTAAAGAGCTACAGGTGAACCTTCAAGAACTGCAATACGACGAAGTTCGATCTTTTCGCCAAGTGTTGCATTTCCTTCATCGATAGTTTCCTGAACAGTCTTTCCATTGCCCATCTTTGAAGCAAGGAATGCAGTTTGATCTGCGATCTTGCTTGAAAGTAGGTGCTCTAGCAATTCATTTGCTAGCTCCTGGAAACGATCGCCTTTGGCCACGAAATCTGTTTCGCAATTTAGTTCGAGCATTACGCCAAGGTTGCCTTCGGCCTTTGCAAGAACTAGCCCATTAAGAGCGGTGCGACCTTCGCGCTTTGTTACTCCCTTGAGTCCCTTAACGCGAATGATTTCTACGGCCTTTTGGAAATCACCATCTGCTTCATCAAGCGCCTTCTTGCAATCAAGCATTCCTGCTGCGGTTGCTTCGCGGAGCTTCTTAACATCTTCTGCTGTGTAAGCCAATTTAATTACTCCTGCTCTGACTTAGCGATTAGATCCTTTTCAACATCTGCAATTGGAGCTGCAGCTGCAACTTCCTTATCAGCAACTGCTTCAGCTTGCTTTGAACGAGCAGCAAGGCCAGCAACTGCGGCATCTGCGATAACGCGGGTTAGCAATGCGATTGAACGGATTGCATCATCGTTACCTGGAATCTTGTAATCCACTTCGTCTGGATCGCAGTTTGTATCCAAAATTGCTACAACTGGAATACCTAGCTTGTGTGCTTCTTGCACTGCAAGGTGTTCCTTCTTGGTGTCGACAACCCAGATTGCGCTAGGCAACTTGGTCATATTGCGAATACCTTCAAGGTTCTTAGTTAGCTTCTCGCGTTCGCGGCGAAGAACTAGGAGTTCCTTCTTTGTTAAAAGTTGGTCGTTCTGGCTCTCTAGTTGTTCCAATTCCTTCAAGCGTTGAATTCGCTTGTAAACGGTTGGGAAGTTAGTGAGCATGCCACCGAGCCAGCGCTCAGTTACATAAGGCATTTGAACGCGAGCAGATTGCGCCTTGATTGGCTCGTGTGCTTGCTTCTTGGTGCCAACGAAAAGAATATGTCCGCCCTTGGCGACAGTGTCCTTTACGAATTCGTATGCACTATCAATAAGTGCAAGTGATTGTTGGATATCAATGATGTAGATACCGTTGCGCTCAGCAAAAATAAAGCGCTTCATCTTTGGATTCCATCGACGAGTTTGGTGTCCGAAGTGGACTCCACTGTCGAGGAGTTCTCGCATTGTTACAACCGCCATGGCGGCACACTCCTTATCGCGAATTTATATTTAAATTCGCACTCGGTTGATGATTCAACAATTTGTTGAATCCCTAGCGACTAGATGCCGACCAGATTTATCGAACTTGAATTCAAGTTAAATTAACCCGGACCGAACAGGCGTACTGATTTAGTCGCGTGAAGTCACAGAAATTGCTCTCTGTGCTGGTGTAATCCTAGGCCATTCACAAGGGTGCAAAATCCACAGCCAAGGCCTGGGTGCGACCTTCACCTGCGTAAATGACTGCAGGATCGCCCCGTGAAATACCTAATTGGAACTGCGCTTTTAATCTTCGGCTTAGTAACCGGAATGGCAATCCCCGAACTTAAGCCCGTGGGTGGGCCTGTTGGTAAGCAGCCTTCAATCGCTCAGGAGAGACGTGGGTGTAAATCTGAGTCGTTGCTAAAGAAGAGTGACCCAAGATCTCTTGAACCGTGCGCAAATCAGCACCGCCTTCAAGTAGATGCGTAGCTGCGGTATGGCGCAAGCCATGTGGACTCATATCTGAACCAATGGCGCTCATTGCATCATAAACAACTTCTCTAACCGTTCGTTGATCAATTCGCTTGCCACGTGAACCCAAGAAAACCGCGTTGCCAGATACATCCGTTGCTATCTCTGGCCGTGCGATATTCAGCCAATCGTTTAGCGCTTTTACCGCTGGAATTCCAAGCGGAACAACCCGTTCCTTATTTCCTTTACCAATTACATGAATTGTGTTTCGATTGAAATCTAAATCAGCCAAATTCAAACCACATAGCTCGCTAACGCGAATACCCGCGGCATACAAGATTTCAATCATGGCTAGGTCTCGAATATTTATAGCGGTCGGATCTTCGCTCCGCTTTGCAATCAGGGATTGAAGAATTTGATCGGCCTCGTTGTGAGTCAAAACTTCGGGCAGAGTCTTATGGGCTTTTGGAATCGAAAGTTCGGCTCCGATATCGGAGGGAATCCAGCCTTCGCTGGCCGCCCAATAAGTGAAGGCTCGGATTGAAACAATGCGCCTTGCCATGGTTGCTCTAGATGCACCGCGGCTTTGTAAGTTAGCTAGCCACGAACGTAAATGACTTAAAGTTAATTCAGAGAACTCGGTGACTCCTAATTTTTCAATGTGATCGAGAAATGATTGGAGGTCTGAGACATATCCACGAATCGAATTTTCAGCCAGATTTCGAACCAACACCAAGTGTTCTTCATATCGAACAATTAACTCGGCGCTCATGATTAAAGATTACTCCGGTTTACGACCTTGCCTTAGCAATCCATAAGTAACGGCATCTTCAAGCGCCATTACCGATGCCGCAATTACGTTTTCGTGAACTCCGATAGTGCTCCATTCACCGGTTCCGTCACTTGTTTCGACAAGTACGCGAGTAATTGCGCCGGTTCCTAGGCGACCTTCAAGAATGCGAACTTTGTAATCGGTTAATTCCAACTTAGCCAACTCTGGGTAGACAGTTTCTAGGCCAGATCGAAGCGCCGTATCAATTGCATTCACTGGACCATTTCCAGAACCTTCAGATTCAAATACTTTGCCACCGGCGGAAATAGTTAAGAATGCCTTTGAGGTAACAGCATTATCTTTATCGCGGCTTACAGTCGTGTCCCAATTTTCGACCTTAAAGAAGCGGGCACGCTTGCCATCGATCTCTTCGCGAAGTAAAAGTTCGAAAGATGCATCTGCAGCTTCAAAGGTATAGCCCTGTGACTCTAAATCCTTTACACGTGCAACAACTCTTCCGACTACTTCCTTATCGCTGCCAAGTGCAATGCCCAATTCGGCAGACTTCAATTCGATTGAAGCACGGCCAGCCATTTCGGAGACCAACATCCGCATATCGTTTCCAACCGAAGAAGGATCCTCGTGTTGATACATCGCTGGATCGACCTTGATCGCACTTGCATGTAAACCTGCCTTGTGGGCGAATGCCGATACACCAACATATGGTTGGCGTGCACTAGGTGAAACATTCGTAACTTCGGCAACTGCGTGAGAAATTCGGAAAGCTTCTCGAAGTGCGCCTTCTGGCAATACCTTCTGCTTCTTCTTTAATTCTAGGTTTGCGATGATACTTACGAGATCAGCGTTTCCAGTTCGTTCGCCATAGCCATTTAAAGTTCCTTGAACATGTGTTGCACCAGCAGCAATAGCTGCAAGTGAATTTGCAACAGCACACCCGGTGTCATTGTGGCAATGAATTCCCAACCGAGCACTTGAAGCACCTAGAACATCATGGACAACTTGTGAAAGTTCATCCGGCAACATTCCGCCGTTGGTATCGCAGAGCGCGATCACATCTGCACCCGCTTCTGCCGCAACCCGAACAACTTCTAGAGCGTAGGCCTTATTTGATTTATATCCGTCAAAGAAATGTTCGGCATCTAGGAAAACTCGTTGTCCGCCAGATCGTAAAAACTCGATCGAATCCTTAATCATCGCCAAGTTCTCATCAAGGTTGGTTTTTAGTGCAAGATCAACGTGGCGATCGTGGCTCTTTGCAACAAGTGTTACTCCGGCAGCACCAGAATCGGCAAGCGCACGAAGCAATTGATCATCGGCAGCTTTCACTCCTGGTCGCCTTGTCGCGCCAAAGGCCATAAATGTTGCATTCTTCAATTTAAGTTCGGTCGCAGCGCGCTTAAAGAATTCGGTATCTTTTGGATTTGCCCCCGGCCAGCCGCCTTCAATGAAACCAACACCAAGATCATCCAAATGTCTGGCGATTGCCAACTTGTCATGGACCGAGAGATTTAAGCCTTCTTGTTGGGCGCCATCTCTAAGTGTTGTGTCATAGATATGAAAATTGTCATTCATTAACTGATCTTCACATTCCAACCATGCTTGTCGGCAATGGTTCCATGTTGAATTCCAAGTAGATGATTTCTAATCTCCATTGTGATTGGGCCAGGTTCACCGTTTCCGGTAGTCCAAGTTCCTTGGGAACTCTTGGCGGCACCAACTGGCGAAACAACTGCAGCAGTTCCGCAGGCGAATATTTCGGTGATCTCGCCACTCGCGATTGCATCGCGCCACTCGTCAATCGAGATCATTCCTTCTTCAACCTTGTAGCCAAGATCTTTTGCAACAGTGAGAATTGAATCGCGGGTAACACCGGCTAACAGTGTTCCAGTTAGCTTTGGCGTGAATACAGTGGCATCTTTTCCAGAACCCTTAATAAAGTAAAGATTCATGCCGCCCATCTCTTCAACCCATTTGCGCTCAAGAGCATCAAGCCAAACAACTTGATCACAACCTTGGGTTGCAGCTTCCTTTTGGGCGAGAAGTGATGCTGCGTAATTTCCACCGGCTTTTGCAGCTCCGGTTCCGCCAGGTGCGGCGCGAACATATTCTGTTGAGATCCAAACCGTTACAGCTTTATTCGGATTGAAGTAGGCAGATGCCGGGGTTGTAATAACTAAGTAGGTCGCGTGATTGCTTGGGCGAACGCCAAGTCCGACTTCGGTGGCGATCATAAATGGGCGGATATAAAGAGATTCGCCAACATTTTTTGGGACCCATTTGATTTCGTGCTTTACCAATTCGGTAACAGTCTTGATGAAATCTTCAACTGGAAGTTCTGGAAGTGCTAAACGAGTTGCACTTTTCGCAAAGCGCTTTGCATTCGCATCTGGGCGAAAGAGACTAACTCCCCCATCTGGTTGTGAGTATGCCTTTAAGCCTTCAAATATTTCTTGGCCATAGTGAAGAACGGAGGTGGCTGGATCTAATGAGAGCGGACCATATGCCTTGATTGTGGCATCGCCCCAACCAGATTTTTCATCCCATTCCGCAATCAACATGTTGTCGGTGTAATACTTACCAAAACCACCTTCGGCAATCTTTGCTTCGCGATCGGCATCACTTGCTGGATTAGGATTTAAATTTAGATTGATCTTCACTTAACACCTGCTACTAATGCGTTTCCAATTTCGCTAGTGCTTCGCTTTGAATCCCCTCGAACTAATAGATCGGCAGCTACAGCCTTTTCAACATCGGCGGCTGCTTCGTGCAAACCTAAGTGAGCCAGCATCATCGCAACAGACATGATTGTTGCGGTTGGATCAGCAAGACCCTTGCCTGCAATATCTGGTGCTGAACCGTGCACTGGTTCGAACATTGAAGGGAAAGCTCCGGTTGGGTTTATATTTCCAGAAGCAGCTAACCCAATGCCACCACAGATTGCAGCAGCGATATCAGTGAGGAT
Source organism: Candidatus Nanopelagicaceae bacterium (assembly GCA_036745395.1). Classification (GTDB taxonomy): domain Bacteria; phylum Actinomycetota; class Actinomycetes; order Nanopelagicales; family Nanopelagicaceae; genus AAA044-D11. The sequence continues at coordinate 17,243 of DAIOGD010000009.1, forward strand.
GTCACCAAAAAGATTATCGGTAACAACAACATCAAAGCGCTCTGGATTTGTAACAAAGAACATTGATGCCGCATCAACGTGCAAGTAATCAGTAGTTACATCCGGAAATTCTTTTGCCACTTCGTTGAAAGTGCGTGTCCAAAGTCCGCCAGCACGGGTCAAGACATTGTTCTTATGTACCAAAGTTAACTTCTTGCGCGGACGCGCCTTGGCACGAGCAAATGCATCGCGAATAACTCGTTCGGCGCCACGTCGGGTGTTCAAACTTTCTTCGGTCGCAATCTCATCCTTTGTGCCATGAGCAAGCACGCCACCGGCTCCAACGTAAGGGCCTTCGGTACCTTCACGAACCACAATGAAATCGATTGATTCAGAATTTACGAGAGGTGATTTAACGCCAGCATGCAATTTAGCTGGGCGTAGGTTGATGTAGTGATCGAAGGCGAAGCGAAGTTTTAGAAGTAGACCTCGTTCAAGCACTCCACTTGGGACAGTTGGATCGCCAACCGCTCCGAGCAGAATGACATCGGCCTTCGCAAGATCAGCAAGAACTGAATCCGGCAAGGTCTCCCCTGTCTTGTGCCAATACTTCGCCCCGAGGTCGTAATCAGTCTTTGTAAATGTATGACCATCCTTTGCTGCTACCGCATCCAAAACCTTTAAGCCCTCGGCAACAACTTCTGGACCAATTCCATCGCCACCGATTACAGCTAAATTAAAATTGCTCATTGATTACCCAACTAAGTTAACTGATTGAACGAATTTTGCGTCGGTCTCTTTCTTCAGCTCCGCAACTACGCTTTCAGAAATTGCAGAGTCAACTGTTAGCGCCATTAGGGCATCGCCACCAGCATTGGTACGAGCAACTTGCATTCCAGCAATATTCACTCCGGCTTTGCCAAGTGCATTTCCAACAATGCCAACGATTCCTGGCTTATCGGTGTAACGAAGGAAGAGCAGGTTGTCATTAGTTGGAAGATCTAATTCAAAACCATCAACCGCGATGATCTTTTCAACTTTTCTAATTCCCATCAAAGTTCCATCAACGACGATTGATCGACCACCGGCACAGGCGCAGCGAAGTGAGATGAAGCTGCGATACATCTGGCTATCTGGATCGGTGTTTACGGTTGAAGTCATGCCACGTGATTCAGCAAGGGCTGGGGTATTTACATAGGTAACATCTTCAGAACCCATTGCTATGAGCGCACCCTTTAGTGCACTTGTAGCCAGAACCGAACTGTCGTGTTCTGCAATATCGCCACGAACTTGTACTTCCATGGAAACTGGAAGTTCGCCAGCAATTGCAGTTGCAATTTGTGCCATCTTTTCAACCAGCGGCAAGCTTGGGCGAATTTCAGCATGAATTGCGCCACCCTTAACGTTTACTGCATCGGGAACCAATTCGCCAGAAAGTGCTTTGCGAACTGAAACAGCTACCGCAATTCCCGCACGCTCTTGCGCTTCATCGGTTGATGCACCTAGGTGAGGTGTTGCAACAACGTTATCCAAAGTAAATAGTGGTGAATCGGTGCAAGGTTCGGTGGCATAAACATCTAGGCCAGCACCCGCAACGCGACCATCCTTAAGCGCTTCGTATAACGCCGCTTCATCCAGAACGCCACCACGTGCCGCATTAATAATGCGAACTGTTGGCTTAACTTTCTTTAGCGCTTCTGCGCCAATTAAGTTCGCGGTCTCTTTGGTCTTTGGCAGGTGAATTGTTATGAAATCACTGATCTTTAGAAGTTCATCAAGTTCTACTAAGCGAACTCCAAGTTGGGCGGCCTTTGCTGGTTGCAGATATGGATCGTAAGCAACGACATCCATACCGAAAGCCTGCATGCGATGTGCAACTAATTGTCCGATTCGACCAAAGCCAACAATTCCAAGAGTCTTCTCGAATAGTTCGGCGCCGGTGTACTTTGAACGTGCCCACTTACCAGCGCGTAGCGCAGCGTGGGCCGGAGAGATAAATCTTGCGCTTGCCAATAACAAAGAAATTGCTAGTTCGGCAGCGGAAACAATATTTGAAGTTGGTGCATTAACAACCATAACTCCGGCAGCAGTTGCTGCTGGAATATCAACGTTATCAAGCCCTACGCCAGCACGTGCAATTACTCTTAAACCCTTTGCCGCAGCGATTGCTTCGGCATCCATCTTTGTTGCAGAACGAATTAGAACTGCATCAACGCCAGCGCCGAGTGCAGCAAGTAATTGCCCACGGTCAGAGCCATCGCAATTGCGTACTTCAAAATCTGGGCCCAGCGCCTCTAGTGTTGCAGGGCTTAATTCTTCTGCAATAAGAACAACAGGTTTAGCCACGAGCAGCTACACCCTCTTGGTAATCATCCTTGTTGTTGCCCTTTACCCAAGACATCATCTTGCGAAGTTCTCGACCAACAGTTTCGATTGGGTGTGATTCACCCTTTGCGCGTAGTGCCTTGAATTCTGGTGCGCCCGCATCTTGGTCATCAATGAAGCGCTTTGCGAATGTTCCATTTTGAACATCGGCAAGAACGGCCTTCATATTTTCCTTGACCTTTGGATCAATTACGCGTGGACCAGAGACG
>DAIOGD010000010.1:0-751 GCA_036745395.1 Candidatus Nanopelagicaceae bacterium
GACCCGGGCCAGCCGCAATCACCATCTCTTTCCCAGCGGGACCCCCGGCAAAGCCAGTTACGAGAGCGCCTGCTTCGGTAGCAACCAATCCCCCAGCAGCCAAGTCCCATTCATTTAAACCAAATTCATAAAACGCATCGAGTCTTCCAGTTGCAACTAAACATAGATCTGCCGCGCCGGCACCAATTCTTCTTATATCGCGAACTTGTGGAAGTAACTCGGAAACAAGTTCGGCTTGTGAAACGCGCTTGGCAACATCATAAGAAAATCCGGTTCCAATTAGAGCTCGATTTAATTCAACTGGATCATTGCATCGAATTGGCTTGCCGTTTAGAAATGCACCACCGTCTTTGGTTGCTGTCCAAAGCGAATCAATAGAAGGCGCATAGACAACTCCCACTTGTACGCCGGCTGCAGTCTTGGCCGCGATGCTTACGTTCCAGCCCGCTATTCCATAAAAATAATTGACGGTTCCATCTAATGGATCAATTACCCAAGTTACTCCCGACGTTGAAGTCGTTGCCGATCCTTCTTCGGCAATAATTCCATCGCCAGGTCGCGCCGTTAAAATCTTGGAAACGATTAACTCTTCACTCGCCTTATCCATCTGGGTTGCAAAATCAATTGCTGAACTCTTGGTCTCAAGGTCGAAATTCTCGGGTCTAGTTGAAAGTAAGGCTCCCGCTTCTTTGGCGATACCAACAGCCAAATCCAAAATTGCCTTTTTCTCCTCGCTGGATAATTCCATCCC
>DAIOGD010000010.1:761-15882 GCA_036745395.1 Candidatus Nanopelagicaceae bacterium
AGAATCTAACCACTCGACCTACCTGAAATCTCCCGTCCCCTATGGCACTCTTGCCTTGTGAGTGAAGACGAGCAAAAAATGCCAGTGGACCTACGACTGGTTGGCCGCTCTGAAGATAATTCAGAACTCGAATTAACCGACAGTAATGGTGGCAAGTACAACCTAAGAATTAGTGACAATCTGCGCGCCACCATTAATCAACAAGAAAAGCCGCGTCTTGCTGCTGTTGTAAATATGGAAGCCCAACCAAATTTCACCGTAAAAGATATTCAGGCCAGACTTCGTAGTGGCGAAAGTATCGACTCCATCTCCCGTACCACCGATTGGTCACAAGAGAAGATTGAAAAATTTGCCGGACCAATCCTTCAAGAGCGTGCCTACATAATTGAGCAGGCACAAAAAGTAGACGTTCGCCGCGACGGCAAAGTCTCACAACTTGGTGAAGTAGTCTTTAACCAATTGAGTTCCCATGGCGTGGATATGGAAGAAGCTGAATGGAACACCCATCGCAACCTTGATGGAAGTTGGAGTTTGGTCCTTCATTATCAAAATAATGATGGAGCAACGTCTGCCAATTGGAGTTTTGAACAATCAAAACAAACAATTACTGCGCTAGATGACAATGCCCGCTGGATTATTGGCGAGGCAAAAGCTTCTCGTCCGGCGACTCCTGCGCATGGTTTGGTCTATCCATCAGAAACTCCTGCCCCACGACTTGTAGCCGTTCGTGAGGAAGTCACCATCACTCGCGATCAGACCAATGATGTTGTTAAAGAAATTTACTCCGAAGAAACTTATATTGAGGAACTTGAATTAGAAATTCCAGATGAGTCAGATCCAGTTTCTGATGGAATTTCAGCCCGTCCTAAGTTGCCATCATGGGATGACATCATGTTTGGCGGTAAAAAGGATGACGAATAACTAATATTGAAAAGTAAGTAACGGAACCGCGGTTTCGGTTTCAAGCAATCCGCCGTGATGTCCAACCATTTTGCTCTCTTCTTTCACTCTCGCCGGATCCACGAGAATCACGCCCTTTTTAGCAATCGCAATCAAATCGCCCATTCGCTCAAAACTATCTTCTGAAACTTCTGCGCCAAAAAGCCCGCCAGCAATAGCTTCCGCCTTTGTGAAAATATCGGCGCTATCACTTAGCGTTTCGCGCCAGGTTTGCACAACATCACTGAGTTTTTCTGCATCAACATAAATATGACGAGCACGTGGTTCGCCGCCAACGAGGGCTACTCCAGCCATTAAATCATTATCAGCACCAAGGACTATCTTCTCTTCAACGTTGATCATGCCGTGGTCGGCAGTAACCCATAACCGACTTCCCTTTGGCAGCCGATTCTTTAATCCGGTTATTAGTTCGGCGACAGTGCCTAAAGCTTCCAGCCATGAATCGGAACCAACGCCATCCTCATGCCCAGCATGGTCTAAATGATTTACGTATAGGTAGGTAAAACTTCCTGGCTTTTCAAGAGAAGTTACCGCGCCTTGAATCAAATCTTCGATCTGATTAGCGCCTAAGTATTTTGCTCCTCGAAGTGCAGCGCTCGTAAAACCAGAACCTTCATACCTCTTTGCTGCAATATGCCAAACATTGATATCTGCAGCGACTGCTCTTTCAAAGAGGGTCGGGACTTTCTGCCACATCACCGGATCAACTCGATCATCCCACTTAAGTGAATTTAATAATCTTCCGGGTTCACCGCTTCTTGGAACTCGAACGGTGTATCCGAGCATTCCGTGAACCCCAGGCAAAACGCCAGTTCCAAGCGAAGAGAGATTTGTTGCTGTCGTTGAAGGAAAATGCGAGTTTAAATTTGGAAGTGATTGCAACTCTTTAAAAATTGGAAATTGATCAGAATATTGATTAAGAGCGATTAACCCCATGCCATCAACGAGAAGCAGGCATTCGCGAGCACTTGTATTTTCCGGTAGATCGAGGTGATTAATCGCACCAGGGACCTTTAAATTTGCAAAAATGGAATTCGAGAGCGCTGCGAGATTTCGCATATTTGCTGCCAATTCCATAGTCCTATCTTGCCCTAGTGTCGCTCCCCACTTATCCCCTGATTCATTGGCAAGATACGCCACATGGCACGCACACCCAAAGCCGTTCTCCCTAAAGCTGGCGAGAACCCAGGTCGCATAATTGATATCGATGTCTCACAGGAAATGTCAGATTCGTTTCTTGAATATGCCTATTCTGTAATTTATTCACGCGCTCTTCCTGACGCGCGCGATGGGTTGAAGCCGGTACAACGTCGCATCCTTCACCAGATGAATGACATGGGACTACGCCCAGATAAAGGTCACGTTAAGTGCGCCCGTGCCGTCGGTGAAGTTATGGGAAAGTTGCACCCACACGGTGATGGCGCAATTTATGACGCGATGGTACGTATGGCCCAAAGCTTCTCCATGCGTCTTCCACTAATCGATGGCCACGGAAACTTTGGTTCACTAGATGCCGGTCCTGCCGCGATGCGTTACACCGAATCTCGTCTTGCTCCTGCCGCAATGGCGATGGTTGATGAGTCCGATGAAGATACTGTCGATTTTGGTTCAAATTACGATGGCCAACTTCTAGAACCACAAGTTTTACCCGCTGCATTTCCAAATCTCCTAGTTAATGGCGCGACTGGAATTGCTGTTGGTATGGCCACAAACATGGCACCGCATAACCTCGGTGAAGTAATTGCTGCAACCAAGCATTTAATTGATAACCCAAAGGCAACCCTTAAAGCCCTAATGAAGTTTGTACCTGGCCCAGATTTCCCTACTGGCGGCGAATTGGTTGCCAAAGAAGGAATTGCCGAAGCCTACGAATCAGGGCGCGGTGCCTTCAAGGTTCGGGCAACCGTTGCAATTGAGAAGGTTACGGCTCGAAAGCAAGGTCTTGTTATTACCGAACTTCCATACAACATCGGGCCGGAAAAGATCGTTGAAAAGATCGCGGATCTAGTTAAAGCCAAAAAAATCCAAGGCATCTCAGATATCGTCGACCTATCTGATGGTCAACAAGGCACCAAGGTTGTTGTTGAACTTAAGAATGGTTTTGAACCAGAAGATGTTCTGGAAAAATTATTTAAGTTAACGCCGATGGAAGATCAATTCTCCATTAACGCAGTTGCACTTGTGCGTGGCAAGCCACAAACCCTTGGCTTAAAGGAACTACTTCAAGTCTTTATCGATCATCGCATTGAAGTTATTCGCCGCCGCTCTGAATTCCGCAAGGCGAAGGCTGAAACCCGACTTAAATTGGTTGATGGACTTCTAAAAGCGATCGTTGATATCGATAAGGTCATCAAAATTATTCGCGGTTCAGAGGATGCTGCTGAGGCAAAGGCCGCCCTAATCAAGACTTTCAAGCTAACCGATGAGCAAGCTACTTACATTCTCGATATGCCACTTCGTCGCCTGACCAAGATGAGCAAGCTCGAACTTGAGACCGAATCTAAGGAATTGAAGGCGATCGTCACAAAGCTAAAGGCGCTGCTTGCTTCAGAGGATGCCATCAAGGCTCAAGTAAGTACCGAACTTGATGCAGTGGCTAAGAATTTCGCGACACCTCGCCGCACACGTATTGCTTAAGTTAATTTAACTTACGAATAAATACTGAATGGCAAGTTAGGCGTCGATGCGATCGCGGGCGATTTCCGCGTTTGAGATAAATTCCTTACGAGGTGCAACCTCGTTACCCATAAGCAGTTCGAACATCGCTTCTGCGGCGTTGGCATCCTTCATTGTTATACGACGAAGCGTGCGGTGCTCTGGGTCCATGGTGGTCTCACGAAGTTGATCTGCATCCATCTCGCCCAGACCTTTGTAGCGTTGAATTGGTTCCTTCCAACGCTTTCCGCCCTTTGTTAGATCTGCCGTCATCTTCTTCATCTCATCATCTGAATATGTGTAGTGAACTTCTCCGCGCTTTCCGCCAACAACTTCGATGCGGTGCAATGGTGGCATAGCTGCAAATACTCGACCATCTTCAATAAGCGGGCGCATGTAACGGGAAAGCAAAGTTAGTAGCAGGCAACGAATGTGTGCCCCGTCAACATCAGCATCAGACATCAAAATTACGCGGCCATAGCGGGCATCTTCCAATGTGAAAGTCTTTCCAGAGCCAGCACCGATAACTTGAATGATTGAAGCACATTCGGAATTCTCGAGCATCTGCGAAAGTGAGGCCTTTTGAACGTTAAGGATCTTTCCACGAATTGGCAGGATCGCTTGATACTCGGAATTACGAGCTGCTTTTGCGGTACCTAATGCGGAGTCGCCCTCAACGATGTAAAGCTCGGTGCGAGCGGTGTCATCGGAACGACAATCTGAAAGCTTTGTTGGAAGTGAGGAACTTTCCAATGCATTCTTACGGCGTTGGAGTTCCTTGTGAGCGCGAGCTGAAATGCGAGTTCTAGAAGCGGCGGCAACTTTTTCAAGTGCCGATTTTCCGGTTGCCTTCTCAATGCGCTTGGTTGATGCGAAGTATTTCTTCATTTCTTCGCCAACTACGGTTGCAACGATCTTTGTCGCGGCTGCAGTTCCAAGAACTTCCTTGGTCTGACCTTCGAATTGTGGTTCGGACATACGCACGGTTACGACTGCGGTTAGACCTTCGACAACGTCATCTTTGATTACATCAGCTTCATTGTTCTTAAGGGTCTTTGTTGCACGAAGGGCATCGTTAAATGCCTTTGTTATTGCGCGCTCAAATCCTTGGACGTGCGCGCCGCCTTTTGGCGTTGAAATAATATTTACAAAAGATGCGATGTTGGATTCGTAACCAGTTCCCCATTGCATTGCAATATCGACGCCCATCTCCCGATTAACTTCGGTCGGCATCATGTGTCCCTTTTCATCAAGGACCGGAACGGTTTCGGTGTATTCGCCAGAACCGGCGATGCGAATTACTTCCCCAAGCGGTGGATCTTGTTGCAAGAAAGAACAGAATTCAGAGATTCCACCCTTATGGAAGAAGGTCTCTGAGGTTTTGGTTTTCGTGCGATTGTCATTAACGATAAGCGTTAAGCCTGGAACAAGGAATGAAGTTTGGCGGGCGCGAGCGTAAATATCTTCAATTGCTAATTCGGCTTCTTTAAGGAAAATCTGACGGTCAGCCCAATACTTAATTCTGGTTCCAGTTACCTTTGCGGCAACCTTGCCAATTACTCGAAGTCCAGAGCTTTCCTTAAATGGTGCCTTTGGTCCATCGCCATCAAAGATTCCAGCATTTCCGCGTTGGAATGACATCCAATAAATTTTGCCGTTGCGATCTACTTCTACATCCAAGCGAGACGAAAGTGCATTCACAACTGATGCGCCCACACCGTGGAGACCACCAGAGGCAGCATAGGAACCGCCACCGAACTTTCCACCTGCGTGCAACTTCGTCATTACAACTTCAACGCCGGTTAGTCCGGTCTTCGGTTCTTTGTCGACTGGAATACCGCGACCATCATCATGGACTTCAACCGAGCCATCGGATTCCAAATTAATTTCAATTTTCTTGCAGTGACCAGCTAACGCTTCGTCAACTGAGTTATCAATAATTTCCCAGAGACAGTGCATGAGACCACGAGAATCAGTGGTTCCGATATACATACCTGGACGTTTGCGAACCGCATCGAGTCCTTCGAGGACGGCTAGATCTTTGGCGCTATATCCGCTGTTGGAATCTTGATCTTCGGTAGCCACGATGGTGAAGGTTATCTCCCAACACCATGAAAACCGTGCATCTGCGAAGAGTTTGCCTGATTTAATTATTCTCAAGTAAATATCAGCGATATTTATGGGATTTAGGACACGCCCGAGCGCAAAAAACGGTATTTTGGTGAGACGGGAATAAACAAATAGTGGTTTGATGTTCCCCTGTACGTGAACCACACGAACGACATCAGGACCGCAAGATCAAGCGCAGTACCAAACGTAGAAAGAAGGAGCGAAATGACCGAGCAACTTATCCTCGAGCCTACCCCGCTTAACGTTGTAGATCGCTGCGATCGCTGCGGTGCTCAAGCCTACGTTCGCGCTGTCCTTCTAAATGGTGGCGAGCTTTTGTTCTGCGGACACCACGCAAAGGAATATTCAGAGAAGTTAAAGCCGGTCGTTAAGACCATTCAAGATGAGACCAGCAAGCTTCAACCAGCTGCAGTTACATCTGTTGATTCTGAATAATTAGTTCTCTTTAGCAATCTCTTTATGAGAGCCATCGCAATATGGCTTCTCTTTTGAACGCCCGCAACCACATAATTTGAAATCACTTTTGGTTTCAATCAGGTTGCCATCGGCATCAACAAAATCAACGGTTCCGGTAATACGAATTGAACCGCTCTTTGGGTTGATGAAAACCTTTGGATTTTCCGACATCGCTTAGCGCTAGCTAACTTTTAATCTAGTTTAATCTAGGTAGTCGCGCAGAACTTGCGAACGTGATGGGTGACGAAGTTTTGACATCGTCTTTGATTCAATTTGGCGGATTCTTTCGCGGGTAACGCTGTAGACCTTGCCGATTTCATCAAGGGTCTTAGGTTGTCCGTCGGTAAGTCCGAAGCGCATTTTTACAACGCCCGCTTCGCGCTCGGAAAGGGTTCCAAGAACTGAGTGGAGTTGTTCTTGAAGCAAAGTGAAAGAAACTGCATCAGCTGGAACGATCGCCTCTGAGTCTTCGATCAAATCACCGAATTCGGAATCGCCTTCTTCGCCAAGAGGAGTGTGAAGCGAGATTGGCTCGCGGCCATACTTCTGAACTTCGACAACCTTTTCGGGTGTCATATCAAGTTCTTTAGCTAATTCTTCTGGGGTCGGTTCGCGACCTAGATCTTGCAACATCTGACGTTGTACACGAGCCAACTTATTGATGACTTCAACCATGTGTACTGGAATACGAATTGTTCTTGCTTGGTCAGCCATGGCGCGAGTGATCGCCTGGCGAATCCACCAAGTTGCATAGGTTGAGAACTTGTAACCCTTTGTGTAGTCAAACTTTTCAACCGCACGGATAAGTCCAAGGTTTCCTTCTTGAATTAGATCAAGGAACAACATGCCGCGGCCGGTGTAGCGCTTAGCAAGCGACACAACCAGACGGAGGTTTGCTTCGAGAAGGTGATTCTTAGCGCGCTTTCCATCAAGTACTAGTTGTTCGAGTTCGCGCTTGTACTTCTTATCGAGCTTCTTCTCATTCTTAAGAATTTCATCGGCAAAGAGGCCGGCTTCAACGCGTAGTGAGAGGTCTACTTCCATCTCCGCATTAAGTAGCGGTACGCGACCAATCAGCTTTAGGTAGTCCTTAACTGGGTCAGCCGTTGCACCAGCGGTTAGAACGGTCTGGGCCGGGGCGTCATCTTCTTCAGAATCCTTGATGGTGAATGAGTTTTCATCATCCTTTGCCTCTTCGGCAACATTTACAACGCGAATCTCATTATCTTTTTCTTCTTCGATAATTTCTTTTACTTCTTCAACTAGTGAATCCAGATCCTCTAGTTCAACTTCTTCTAATTCGACTTCTTCGCCATCGATCTTAAGAACGGCGGTCTTGCCTGCTTTATCAACCGCGCCTTTTGCGGCGACTGGTGCGGGAGGTGGTGCGATTAGCGCGAGTTCGGTCTTCTTCAACATTCGGTATGGCGAACCGAGGCCTAACTTGCGAAGTTTCTCGGTCATCACTGGAACTTTTGTATTTAGTGCACGAATCTCATCTACTAAATCCTTATCGACCTTCTTAGGGATTCGATTGATCGAAGTAATCCCGCGGGATTCGGCCTCAGCCATTAATTCTTTTAAACGCATTGATGCATTTTTAGCATCGACAATCATTTGAACATCTTTAGCAACAAGATCCTTCTTTAAAGGAATCTTTATGGGAGCTTTCTTAACTAAAACCTTTTTTGCTACGACCTTTTTGGCAGTCTTTGCTGCTGGCTTTGAAGTTTTCTTAGCAACACTCTTCTTTGCAACAGTCTTTGATGCAGCCTTTTTCGCTGTCTTACTGTTTTTGAGCGCACTACTTCCAGCCACAGATCATCCTTTTGTTTTTCTGATCTCTCTTTGGATCAGCGAGTCTTGCCTGACCATATTATAATTTGGTCCGAGCGGGATTTGCACATCGAAAAACACCCGCGAGCGCTACTTATTTCGAGAAACTCCGATTGCCAGCGCATCCCGCAAGACTGCCCCGACTGACTCAACGTCGATCAAGAAGCCATCATGACCAAAAGGCGATGAAATCGTCACTAGTGGAAGCGCGGTTGGCGTGAGCTCGACGATCTCTTCCTGCAGGCGCGGTGGAAATAGTCGGTCGGAATCGATCGAAACTACGACCACGGGCACGGTGATTGTGGAAAGCGCCTCGGCAACTCCCCCGCGATCTCGACCAACATCATGCGAGTTCATAGCCTCGGTCAGAACGATGTAGGTATTAGCATCAAAGCGCTTGGCCAATTTCGCTGCCTGATGGTCAAGGTATGACTCAACGGCATAACGGCCCGTCTCATCTCCCTGAAGTTCGCGACCAAAGCGAACATCCATCTCCGTCTCGGTTCGGTAGGTCAGGTGGGCAATTCTTCTAGCAATTCCCATACCCTCGGTTGGGCCGACCTCTTGCTCGTAATAATCGCCCTGGTTGTAGTGCCGATCGCTTTTGATCGCCCGAATTTGAATTGATGCGGCCCCAATTTGATCACCGGTTGCAACCGCCGAAGACCCAATGGTGCAGATTGCATTTACTCGATCCGGATGTTGTATCGCCCATTCAAGGGAACGCATTCCACCAAGTGAAGGTCCGACCGCTAATACATAGTGAGACATTCCAAGTGCGTTTGTCAGCGCAAGTTCGGCGGCAACCATGTCTCGAATAGTCACGGTTGGAAATCTTCCGCCCCAATATTTTCCATCTGGTGCAATTGATGACGGCCCAGTGCTTCCTTGGCAACCACCAATTACATTTGGGCAAATAACAAAATATTTATCGGTATCAAGTGGCAGGCCAGGACCAACTATTGATGGCCACCAAGCCGGAACATCAGACCAACCGGTTAGCGCATGGTTAACCAAGATTGCATTATTGCCGGCTTCATTTAGCTTGCCCCAAGTTTGATATGCGATTTTGGTATCGGGAAGTTTCTCGCCCGACTCCAATTCCAAATCACCAATATTTAGGAAATGGCGTTCACCGGGGTGTTGGCTTTCTAGCCAAGCCCCGGTGATATGACAGTTACAGTCACTAGCCATTCGCTAATCCCATGAGGTAATTGTTACCTACTTACTCGAAGCTGCGAAACCATCCAAAATATCAGCCTTAATATCTTCGATATTTTCGATACCAACCGAGAGACGGATCAAGCCTGGGGTAACACCAGCAGTTGCTTGTTCTGCACCAGTTAGTTGTGAGTGAGTTGTCGATGCTGGGTGAATGACCAGCGAGCGAACATCACCGATATTGGCTACGTGTGAATGAAGTTTTAGGCCTTCGACAAACTTCTTACCGGCTTCAATTCCACCCTTGATTTCAAATGAGAGGACCGAGCCACTTCCCTTTGGCGCATACTTCTTTGCCAAAGCGTTGTACTTGTTTGATGGAAGCGAGGCATAGTTAACCGATTCAACTTGTGGTTGGGCCTCTAGCCACTTTGCTAACTCTTGGGCATTTGAAACATGTCGCTCAATGCGAAGCGAAAGGGTTTCAAGCCCTTGGGCAAGTAGCCAAGCATTGAATGGACTTACTGCAGCGCCGGTATCGCGAAGCAGCGTTAGGCGAATGCGGAAGATGTAGGAAAGGTTGGCGCCAAATGCCGAACCAACTCCAAGTGCTTGGGCATAAACCAGACCGTGATAGCTCTCATCTGGTTGGTTAAACCCTGGGAAAAGATCTGGATGCTTTGCATAATCGAAAGTTCCTGCATCAACAATCGCTCCAACAACCGAATTTCCATGACCAGAAAGGAACTTGGTTGCCGAGTGAACGACAACATCGGCGCCGTGTTCGATTGGGCGAATTAAGAATGGAGTTGCAACCGTGTTATCAACGATCAATGGCACATTGTTTTTGTGGGCCAAGTCGGCGATGGTTTTAATATCCAAAATTTCATTCTTTGGATTTGCAATCGTCTCACCAAAAAATGCCTTGGTATTTGGTCGAACCGCTGCTTGCCATGAAGCTGGGTCGGCTGGATCCTCAACAAAAGTCACTTCGATGCCGAACTTCTTTAAGGTGTAGTGGAACAAGTTGTAAGTGCCGCCATAAAGCGATGGTGAAGAAACGATGTGATCGCCAGCCTCGGCAACATTTAATACTGCGTATGTAGTTGCAGCAGAACCGGATGCAACTAGAAGTGATGCAACACCGCCCTCAAGGGCTGCAATTCGTTGTTCGACTGCATCTTGGGTTGGGTTCATGATGCGGGTGTAGATATTTCCAAGTTCGGCTAAACCAAAGAGATCTGCCGCATGCTTGGTGTCGCGGAATTGATAAGCAGTTGTCTGATACAACGGAAGTGCGCGAGCGCCAGTTGTTGGATCAGGGACTTGGCCTGCGTGAACTTGCAGGGTTTCAAAAGATGCAGTTTTTAATTCAAATGACATGACAAACCTCCCAGAAAATAAGGGGGTAATTAGATTTCTCGAGTTACCCACGTTTGCCAATTGCACTTTGCAATTGACCTGGTCTTCACCCGGAGCACCCCACCGTGGTGGAGGGTTGCCGTCCAGTTAGCCGGGGCTATCAACTGGAACTCATGACCTAGGAGAACTTTAAGAAAGTTTTTATGGATTGTCTACTTGCAAATTACTTGCGCTCGCGCCAACCTGATGTGATCGGCAATCGTCGATCTTTACCAAATGCGCGCTTTGAGATCTTGGTTCCAGGTGGATATTGGCGCCGCTTGTATTCAGCGGCATCGACCATTCGTATTACCTTGGTAGCAAGTTCCTCATCAAAGCCCGCAGCAAGAACGCCATTTAGGCCGCCATCCTCATCGATATAGATCGAAAGGATTTGATCCAGCACTTCATAATCAGGCAAGGAGTCGGAATCCTTTTGACCTGGTCGAAGCTCGGCGCTTGGTTCTTTAGTTATTGAGTTAACTGGGATCGGTGGAACTTGTCCGTGTTCAAGGGCGTATTTATTTCGCCACTTGGCTAAGGACCAAACATCGACCTTAAATAAATCCTTGATCGGGGCATATCCCCCAACGGCATCGCCATACAAAGTCGAATAACCCACCGCGAGTTCTGATTTATTGCCCGTGGCTAAAACTAAATGTCCCTCTTGGTTTGAAAGGCCCATCAAAGTTGTTCCGCGGACTCTAGCTTGAACGTTCTCCTCGGCCACCCCAGTCAAACCTAAATTTGAAAGGAAGCTGGCGACCATTGGTTCGATCTGAATTACGCGATAGTTAAGGCCAATGCTCTTTGCCGATTCGGCCGCATCGCTTAATGAGTGTTCGGAGGAATATCTGCTGGGTAAACCAACTCCGTAAACCCGTTTGGCGCCAATCGCATCTGCTGCAATTGCAGCCACGACAGCGGAATCAATTCCGCCGGATAGGCCAAGCAAAACTGAAGGAAAATTATTCTTTTCAACATAATCGCGAAGTCCAGTAACGAGTGCCTGCCAGACTTGCGCGGCATCGGCCATTCGAAGCGCCTTGCCATGAGTCAATTTCTCATACGGCGCAATTGGGTCTTCAGAAATAATGACATCTGGCTTACTGGTTTGAGTTTTGAGATCTAAATCAACGACCATCAAACCATCGAAGAATTGCGGAGCGCGAGCAAGCACTTCCCCGTTTTCTAAGGCAACAATGCTGTCTCCATCGAAGACCAAATCATCTTGCGCGCCAGTCATGTTCACATAGGCCATAGGTGCACCGATTGTCATCGCACGTCGCTTTACCAAATCCAAGCGAAGGTCATTTTTGCTTCGCTCAAAAGGGCTGCCATTTGGAACTAGTACTAATCCTGGAGTTCTTGATGCAAGTTCGGAGACCGGACCTTGGTCGATCCAAATATCTTCGCAAATCGCAATTCCGATATCGACCCCGTGAAATCTAACGACTAGTGAATTGATTCCGGGGACAAAGTTTCGGTATTCATCAAAAACGCCGTAGTTAGGTAGATGGTGCTTGATATATCTGGCAACTATTTCACCGCGATAAATCAGCGCAACCGCATTTTGTGGCTTGGCATCTTCGCTCGAATCTAAGTAGCCAACGACCGAAAGGATTTCACCGAAGCCGCTCTCGTTAATTTTGGTAGCTAATTCCGAAACTGCCTGGCGGCTAGCCTTTCTAAAAGTTTGACGAAGGGCTAAATCTTCAACGGGATAGCCAGTAACGATCATCTCTGGAAATAGCGCTATGTGAGCTCCCGCTGCTTTTACCTTCTCCAGATACTCCAAAACCAGATTGCAATTTCCAACTAGGTCGCCAACCTTTGGGTTGATCTGTGCCAGGCCAACGCGAAGTTGCGTTCTTCCGGCGGTAGCTTGGCTGCTCACAATTCAAGAGTAATGCACTCCGGAAATGGAATACGCTTATCCCAATCAGTTAGCCAGGGACCATTTCGGCCTTGAGCCAAGGAGATCAAATGAGTAATCAAAATAATGCCAGCGCCAGCAAGGCTGCAGTAAAGCGGATAACTACCTCCGATTTAGCCGCCATGAAAAAGCGCGGTGAAAAGTGGGCGATGCTCACTTCCTACGATTCAATGACTGCGGGCATTTTTGATGAAGCCGATATCCCAGTCCTCCTAGTTGGCGATAGCGCTGGCAATAATTTCCTTGGCGAGGAGAACACAATTCCGGTAACGGTCGATGAATTAATTCCGCTGGCTCGGGCCGTTGTAAATGCAACCTCTCGAGCGATGGTTGTAGCCGACTTCCCATTTGGGTCTTATGAATCTGGTCCAGCCCTTGCATTGGAAACTGGGATTAGATTTTTCAAAGAGTCACGAGTGCATGCTGTAAAACTCGAAGGCGGCGCTCGCATTGCCCCACAGGTAAAACATTTAGTCGACTCAGGGATTCCAGTCATGGGTCACTTAGGTCTGACCCCACAATCGGTTCATGCTTTGGGCGGCTTTAAAGTGCAAGGCCGTGGCGCCGATGGCGATCGAATTAAGTCCGATGCCAGAGCTTTGGTTGAAGCAGGAGTATTTGCACTGGTCCTCGAATTAGTCCCAGAAGATTTAGCAACCGAGATCTCAGCTGAACTTTCAATCCCAATTATCGGAATCGGGGCTGGTAACGGTTGCGATGCCCAAGTGCTTGTTTGGACTGACCTAATGGGATTAACCCCAAACGCACCAAAATTGGCAAAGGCCTACCGAAACCTACGTAAAGAGATGCTGGATGCAACTAAGGAATGGGCCTTGGATATTTCAAATGGAGTTTTTCCAGGGCCAGAACAGTCATTTAAGTAAAGCATGACTAATCGGACGATAGATTATCCAAATGAAGAAGAGCTGGGCTGTTGATTTAACCCCGCTTCGTAAATACCCAGATTTCCGTTCGCTTTGGAGTTCTGGCCTTATCTCCTACATGGGTTCGATGGTTACCTATGTTGCCCTGCCATTTCAGATAAAAGTTTTAACCAACTCTTACGTCGCGGTCGGCGCAATTGGCGCCATCGAATTAATTCCGCTGATCATCTTCGGCCTTTATGGCGGAGTGCTCGCCGATCGAGTGGATCGAAAGAAGATGATCATCACCACCGAATTCCTTCTAATGGTCATGGTCGTCTCGCTAATTATTAACTCCAGGTTGGCGCATCCCCATTTGATTTGGATTTATATTGTTGCCGGAAGTTTCGCCGCCCTTGATGGCCTTCAAAGACCTAGTGCAGATGCAATCTTGCCAAGACTAGTTGGGCACTCCGACCTGCCGGCGGCAAGTGCCTTGATGTCATTGCGATGGCAGACCGGTGTAATTGTCGGGCCATCGATAGCGGGAATCCTTTTGGCAAGCGCCGGTATTACCTGGGCCTATTTTGTCGATGTTATTTCTTTCGTTGTCTCACTTATTTTCTTGGCCCGCGTTCGATCGGTGAAACCAGTAGAGAAAAATGAAGCCCCAACACTTCATAGCTTGGTCGAAGGCATTCGCTACGCAACTTCTAGAAAAGATTTACTTGGAACTTACCTTGTGGACTTGGCGGCAATGTTCTTTGCTATGCCCAATGCCCTCTTCCCGTTCTGGGCCGACCAACTCCACGCCCGCTGGGCTTTGGGGCTCTTTTATGCCTCCGGCACTATCGGTTCAATTTTCATCACTTTGACCAGTGGCTGGATAAAAAACTATCCGCATCATGGTCGCGCCGTCATGTTTGCAGCTCTAGGTTGGGGCATCGCCATTACATTTGCTGGAGCGACTAAATCACTTGCTCTGACAATTCTTTTTTTGATTCTCGCCGGGGCCTCGGACATGGTCAGCGCGCTATTTCGCGGAGCGATTTGGAATCAATCCATCCCAGATCATCTACGTGGAAGATTGGCCGGAATCGAATTACTTTCCTATTCCGTTGGCCCATTGGGAGGTCAAATGCGCGCCGGTGGCGTTGCTGCATGGACAAATTTGCGAACGTCAGTTGTAAGTGGCGGTCTACTTTGCATTGGATTTGTCACCTTTGCGGCCTCCGCACTGCCAGATTTCCGCAAATATGACGCAAGAACGAACAAATTTGCCGTTGAACAGCGAGAAATTCGGAAAATTTCCGAAAATTCTCCCGAAAAATCGGATTGAGGACGGATTTTTAAAAAAATTTAGAAAAAATCCGAAAAATTTCGGAAATCGTCTAACAAATTGCGAAAAATATTTTCGAAATGCACAAAAAATAAAAAAATAATGTTGCGACACGCGACGTATTTTTCACTCAAAATAGTGGAAAGTTCTTGCATTTAGTGCCACGCTATTCCATGAACAGGTTCGGTGACGGATCGAACTATTCTGATTAGGAGATGTAAATGGCTGCAGCTAAGAAATCTGCTCCAAAGCGTCGCAAGAAGGCAGCTGCTAAGGCAGCTCCAGCAAAGCGTCGTAAGAAGGCCGCTGTTAAGACAGCAGCACCAAAGAAGCGCCGCAAGAAGGCAGCTGCTAAGAAGGCAGCTCCAAAGCGTCGTAAGAAGG
>DAIOGD010000011.1:0-15178 GCA_036745395.1 Candidatus Nanopelagicaceae bacterium
TGCATGAAGCGGTCGTTGAAGGATGGGCAAAAGAGGGAATTAGCGCTGATGCCTTTGGCATGGTTCAAGGAACGGCCCCTGATTTAACTTATGCAATTGTTAATAATCCTGAGATCACTGCGATTGGATTTACGGGGTCTGGATTAGTTGGAAAGATTTTGGTTGACGCAGCTGCAAAGCGCGAGGTACCAATTCCGGTTTTTGCCGAAATGGGATCGCTAAATCCAGTCTTCTTCACACCCAATTCATTAAAAGATAAGGCGGCAGATCAAGCCAAAGCAGCCCTTGACTCAGCAACACTCGGTTCTGGACAGTTCTGTACCAAGCCAGGAATCTTGGTTATTCCAAATGGCGCTGAAGGCGATGCCTTTATTAGCGAGGTTGAGAAGTATTTAGCAACTCTCGCCGTTGCGCCTTTACTAAATAGAGGAATCGCCGATCGCTATTCATCAGCCATTGCAAACTTATCTAAACAAGGCGGCTTAAAGGTATTTTCTGGCCAAGCAAGTGGCGCCGGTTTTGGCGTTACTCCAACCGTCTTTGTGGTTGATTGGAAAGATGCCAAGGCAAATCATGAACTGCTTGAAGAACACTTTGGTCCAACCACCGTAATTATCTGCGCTGATTTGGCTGACTTTGCCAAGGTAGCAAAGCAGATGGAAGGCCAACTTTGTGCCGCCTTACACCTTGGTTCAGGTGAAACCGGTTCAAATATTCAAGAGATTATTGACGCACTTGGTGAGATCGCTGGCCGCGTAATTCAAAATGGCTTCCCAACTGCGGTAGCGGTAACGGCTGCAATGCAACATGGTGGTCAATGGCCTTCGTCTTCAAGTCACACAACTTCAGTTGGCTTGGATTCGGTTTATCGCTTTATGCGCCCGGTTGCCCATCAAGGCTTTGCCGATGAATTGCTTTCACCAGCGCTACAAAATTCAAACCCATGGAAAATTATTCGCACGGTAAATGGTGTTGAAACAAAGGATGCAATTTAATGGCCGACCTAACTAATGCACTAGCTGCTGCTAGAAATGCATTTACGACTGAAATTGCTACGTTAGAAAAGTTCGCATCAGGACTAGATGAAAAGATTTCTGATGCCTTGGATCTATTGGTTGAAACCAAAGGTCATGTAGTCGTTACGGGACTTGGAAAGTCAGGACTCGTTGGCGCAAAGATTTCAGCGACCTTCGCCAGCACCGGCACGCCTTCCTTCTTTATGCACGCGGCAGATGCCCTTCATGGTGATTCAGGTGCACTAACTGCAGGCGATTTACTGATCGCAATTTCAAATTCAGGTGAGACCGCCGAAGTTGTTGCACTTGCCAAGATGGCAAAGCAATGGGGCAACAAAGTTATTGCGATCACCGCAAAGCATGAATCCTCGCTTGCAACAACCTCAGATGCACTCTTGAACATTTCTTTTGATAAGGAAGCAGACCCACTTAACCTTGCACCAACAACTTCAACGACGCTAACGATCGCTCTTGGTGATGCGCTAGCAAGTGCATTGATGGTTCATAAGAATTTCACATCAGCTGATTTTGGAAAGCGCCATCCAGGCGGCGCACTTGGCAAGGCAACCAATAAATGACGCCAAAGGTTGTAACACTAGGAAGTTTCATGATGGACCTGGTGGCATATACCCCGCGACGGCCAAAGTCTGGCGAAACAATTCGCGGTGAAAGTTTTTCAATCGCGCTAGGCGGCAAAGGTTTTAATCAAGCGATCGCCGCAGGTCGCGCCGGAGTTCATTCGGCAATGCTTGGAAATCTTGGAACCGATTCTTTCGGTGATGATTTCATGAAGGCTTTTAACGATGAAGGCGTGCAAGCAACCGATATCGAACGTCATGCCCATTTAGGTACCGGCGTTGGACATATTTCAGTGCAGACTTCCGATGGCGATAATTCAATCATCATCATTCCGCAATCAAATGATCTAGGGGATGCTAATTATGTTGAACGCCATAAGCAGACCATCATCGATTCGAATATCTTGCTCTTGCAATTAGAACTACCAATCGATGGGGCAGTAGCTGCGGCAAAGATTGCGAAAGCAAATGGCGTGAAAGTAGTTTTAACGCCGGCACCAATCGCACCTCTTGATCCATACGTTGGACTTGTCGATGTGGTTGTGCCTAACGAAGGTGAAGCCGAAGAGTTAACTGGAATTAAGCAAGGCGTCGAAGAGCAAGCAAAGGCACTTTCCAAGATGCTTGGTTGCAAGGATGTAGTAATCACACTTGGACCAAAGGGTTGTTTTGTTACCGATGGCACTCGAAGTGAAACCATCTCAGCGCCTTCCGTTACTGCGATCGACACCATCGGCGCCGGTGACACCATGTGTGCAAACTTGGCAGCTCGTTTGGCCCAAGGCGATGACATATTTAGCGCGGCAAAGTTTGGCGTCTATGCCGCTACGCTTAAGGTCACAAGAAAAGGTGCGGCAATGGCTTCACCAAAGCCAGAAGAAGTTCTAGCATTCATCAACGCAAATCAATAAAATCCATAAACCTAAAAACAAAACTAAAAGCGCCAGGGAGAGAAGCAAATGAAATACACCGGAATTTTAAATCGCGATATTTCTGCAATGGTTGCCCGTACCGGCCACTTTGATCGCATCGTTATCTCTGACGCTGGTTTTCCAATCCCAGCAGGTGTTCCATGTATCGATTTAACAATGGGGCCAAACCTTCCAAAGGTTCCAGATGTTTTAAAGATGCTGACCTTAGAACTTCCAATTGAACAATTCTGGTTTGCCGAAGAAATTCAACCAAGCAAAGAAGCGCGCGCTGCCGAACTTTCAGCGATCATGCCTAAGGCTGAATGCATCCCACTTCCACACGCTGAATTCAAGAAGCTTGCCTATGGCGCAGTCGGAGTAATTCGCACCGGAGATTTCCATGCATACGGAAATGTCATGGTTGCTTCCGGAGTTGCGTACTAAAGCTAAATTACTTTAAAGCTTGAACTTTTAAGCTTTGTAATTCTTGAAGTGATTGGTTATTGAACCAATTCCATCAATGCCAGTAACAACGGTTTCCCCGCCCTTGATGTACTTCTCAGGCTTGAATCCCATGCCAACACCTTGCGGTGTTCCGGTATTAATGATGTCGCCAGCTTCTAGCGCCATAACTTGGGAGGTGTACCAAACGCAATAGTTGATATCAAAGATCATGTCATTGGTATTTGAATCTTGACGCATTTCGTCATCAACCTTGCACCAGAGGCGAAGGTTTTGTGGATCCTTCATCTCATCGGTGGTTATGATCCAAGGACCGACTGGGTTGAATGTTGGGAATGACTTTCCCTTTACCCATTGGCCACTACGTTCTACTTGCCAATATCTTTCTGATACATCTTGTGAAACGGTGTAACCAAGGATGTAATCGCGGGCTTCTTCTGGAGACTTCAAATAGAGCGCGCGCTTTTTGATTACAACACAGATTTCAACTTCGTAATCGGTCTTAACAGAATTTGGTGGAACGATCACATCGTCATTTGGGCCAACGACGGTATCTGGCGCCTTCATAAAGATGATTGGTTCAACTGGTGGGGTAGCACCAGTTTCAATTGCATGTTGGGTGTAGTTAAGGCCAACGCAAAGCGCCTTAGTTGGGCGGGCGACTGGTGAACCTAAACGGTAATCAGCAATCTTTACACGCGGGCGAGATGAGAGATCTAGAGCGGCAACTTTCTCAAGTGCGCCACCTTCCAGACTTGGACGATTCCAATCGGTGATTACATCGTCAACGAAGACTGCTTCGGTATCACTAACAATTACAGCAGGCTTCTCGCGTTCAAATTCGCCAAGACGTGCGATGCGCATCTCATTCCCTTTCACCAAGCTTTTTAGTAGATTCAGAGCCTACCAAGGAATCACCTAACCAATTTGGCTCGTAATTGGCTCAAGTTGGGGAAGTGTCTCAATACTCAAGATTGGATATCCGTGAGCGAAAAAGAATATGCCCGCCGAAGTGAGAATTGGTTCAAGGCAGAAGGCAAGCACGGATATATCTACCGCGAACGTTTTCGCAATATGGGCTTCGGTTCTGAAGTCTTCTCCGACAAACCAGTAATTGGTATTGCAACAACTTGGTCAGAATTAAATCCATGTAACGCACACCTAGATCGCGTTGCCGAAGCAGTAAAGCGCGGAGTTTGGGAAGCGGGCGGTTTCCCACTCGAGTTCCCAACCATGTCACTTGGCGAACCAGTACAACGTCCAACAACAATGCTTTGGCGAAACCTGCTTGCAATGGAGACCGAAGAATTAATTCGTTCAAATCCACTTGATGGCGTAATCCTTCTCGCTGGTTGCGATAAGACTCCGCCGGGAATGCTGATGGGCGCAGCATCAGTAGATCTTCCAACTTTGATGATCACCGGTGGCCCAATGCTTAACGGTCGCTACAAAGGTGAAACCCTTGGATCTGGAACAGCGGTTTGGAAATATTCCGAACAAATTCGTGCCGGTAAGTTAAGCATCGAAGAGTTCTTCCAAATGGAATCTTGTTCTGCTCGTTCAAATGGTTCATGTATGACTATGGGAACTGCATCAACAATGGCTTGTGTAACCGAAGCACTTGGCGTTCAACTTCCAGGATCGGCTGCTATCCCAGCAGTTGATGCTCGCCGCTTCTCAACATCACAAGAGGCCGGACGTCGTATCGTTCAAATGGTTTATGACGATCAAAAACTTTCCAAGGTACTAACCCGTGAAGCATTTGAAAATGCTATCAAGGTAAATGCCGCAATCGGTGGTTCAACAAACGCCGTTGTTCACTTGCTAGCAATCGCTGGTCGCATCGGCGTCGATCTAGAACTTGATGATTTCGATCGCTTGGCCCGCGAAGTACCAGTATTAGTTAACTTGATGCCATCGGGTAAGTATTTGATGGAGGAATTCTTTGATGCCGGCGGTCTTCCTGCAGTAATGAAGGAGATCGAAGGAATGTTGCATACCGAGCACATCACCGTCTCCGGAAAGAGCGTTAAGGAAAATATTGCTCAGGCTGAATCTTGGAATAAGGATGTAATTACCCCAGCATCTGCGCCATTCCAAAAGGCCGGCTCTGGCATCGTGGTTCTTAAGGGATCACTCGCACCAAATGGTTGCGTGCTAAAGGTTTCTGCCGCAACACCAGAGTTAATGGTTCACACCGGTCCAGCACTTGTCTTTGAAGAGATTGAAGATTATTTAATTGCTTCAGAAGATATGAATCTTCCAGTTACCAAAGATACGGTCCTTGTTCTAAAGCATGCCGGTCCACGTGGTTTCCCAGGATTCCCAGAAGTTGGAAATATGCCAATTCCACGCAAGCTTTTGGAACAAGGAATTACCGACATGGTTCGTATCTCTGATGCACGTATGTCCGGTACTGCTTACGGAACAGTTCTACTTCACACTTCTCCAGAAGCTGCAGTCGGTGGCCCACTCGCACTTGCAAAAACTGGCGACATGATTGAGTTGAACGTTCCGAATCGCACCATCAACATCTTGGTCTCTGAAGAAGAGATGGCAAAGCGCAAAGCTGAATGGAAGGCGCCAGAACCTAAGTACACACGTGGTTGGGGCAAGTTGTACTACGAAACTGTAGAACAAGCTCACCTAGGTGCAGATTTGGACTTCCTTCGTGGAAGTTCTGGAAGTTATATTCCACGTCACTCGCACTAAGTTAAATATCTGTCCAAGTGCGCTTTAGAACGGTCTTGCGAACTCAGTAACTTCGGTTGCTTCTAGTTCTAAAAGTCGATTCCACTTTGCTGTGCGATCTGCGCCATGGGTTGAGCCGACTTTAATTTGAGATGCGCGCCAACCGGTTGCTAAATCGGCGAGCCAAGAATCTTCGGTCTCACCACTTCGGGCTGAAACAACGGTATTAAAGCCGGCGCTTTGGGCGGTGGCCAATACATCGCGCGTATGAGTGACCAGGCCGTTTTGATTTACCTTTATCAAGATTGCATTGGCACATTTATCGGAAATTCCACGGCGAAGTCGTTCAATATTTGTAGTGAATAAATCATCACCAAGAATCTGTAATTTCTTTGGGGCTAAGTCGGTGAATTCAGCCCAGGCAGCCCAATCATCTTCGGCAAATGGATCTTCAATGGAAATGATTGGTTGTTCATTAACTAATTTGGTCATGAACTTAACAAATTGGGATGAAGTAAATTCTTGGTTGATTGTCGGTAGAACATACTTTCCAGAATCAAAGAATTGGGTTGAAGCGATATCAAGGGCCAAGCTCACTTGTGATCCAACCTTCAGACCAACTTCGCTTATGCAAGAGGTGACAAATTCGCAGGCCGCATCGATTGAACTAAATGGCAGACCAAGTCCACCTTCATCGGCAATTAAGTGAGTGGTTCCGATAGATGCGCCATTCTTGGCAGCGCATTCCCGAATCGCAACGATCCAAGAAAGGGCTTCGTTAAATGAAGTGGCACCGTTTGGTAGGACCAATACATCTTGAATATCCATCGTGCGATTGGCGTGGGCTCCACCCGAAAGAATATTTACCATCGGCATTGGAATAAGCAACTTGCCATCACCTTGGAAATACCTAGCAACCGATTTATTTTCTTTTGCTGCCGCGGCTTTGGTAACGGCTAAGGAGATTGCTAGCAAAGCATTTGCACCTAGCTTTGAAAAATCCGGGGTGCCATCTATACCATTTAAAACGGTATCGATCGCCCAAGGTTCTGGGGCCAAGCCTATTAATTCTGGTGCGATTAACTTATTTACATTTTCAACCGCCAAATTAACTGATTTGCCAGAGTAAAAAGGATTTGAATAAGCGGTATTTCCATCGCGCAATTCTTTGGCTTCGTGGGCGCCAGTTGAAGCACCAGATGGAACTCGCGCGGTATGAATCGAGCCATCATCCAGAGTTAAAGTAACCGCAACAGTTGGACGACCACGCGAATCTAAAACTTGGTAGCCAACTAGCGACTTAATACTCATGAAAATAGATCCTCGAAGGTGAAATCGATATTGGAAAGCGCTTTACTGGTTCTATCTAGTACTCGGGCTTTACCAGCTTCATCCAAGTAATTAACTTGTGAAACGCCTTCAACCCGGGCGCGGGCAATCAAAGCGGTATGTGCTGGGAAGTTTTTGGAAATTCCGATTTGAGCATTATCCATATACGAAGTTAAGAAATTCATCGCGGTAGCCGAGAGCAAATCTTTTTGCTTTGCATCTTCCGTGCGTAAATATTTACAAAGCAGGTGCGCCGATACAAAGGCAAGATCGAATACCGGATTACCAGTATGTGCGACTTCAAAATCTAAAACGACTGGGGCTAAGTCGGAAGTAATCATGATGTTCTTAGGGGAGAAGTCACCATGAACCAAGGTGATCTTCTCGGTGGTTATTTCGGTAATTAATTCTCCGATGCGTGGGGCAAGTACCGAATTTTTATCGGCGACCGCACGATAAAAAGGCGTTACACGTAATTGCTCAAAGAGCGAATCTTCCATAAAGGCATCGCGCACTTCTTTATTACTCCCGCCATAGTTGTGCCAAGCGGCCAGAATTCCGCCGAGTTCGGTTCCGATTGTTGGATGGACGGTGCCTGCCAACATATCCACCTTCCAATTAGTGCAATCGTCAGGGAGTCGCTCCATTGTTAAAGTGAACGTTTCTGGGTCCAGATCAATTAATTCTGGAACGCTATTTGGCGTTATTTTATGAAGTAATTCCATGGCTCTTGCTTCAACAATTGCCCGGCGTTGATCGGCTTGCCAAAGCGTTGCAACCTTTAATTCAGGTAACGCTTGCTTTAAAACTAGATTTTGTTCTTTGGTCTTAACTGCGAGCACAACACAAGAAACCCCACCAGTTAATACCTCGACTTCGGCTTTTCCAGAAATTAAGCCACGTGATTCAAGATAGGGAACTACCGAATCTTCATCAAGTAGTTCGGCGCTCATCGATTTACTTTATTAATACTTAAATGGTTCGGGCGATGCTAAAGCCGCGATCAACGAAGATGCTCTGTCCTGAGATTCCAGTATTAATTGGCGAACCAAGCATGAAGATCGAGTTAGCAACATCTTCTGGTGTTGGAAGTTGTCCGGTTGGGGTTTGGCTTAGAACATTTGCAATCTGTTCTGGCTTAAGAGTCCTAGCAACCATTGGGCTATTTACGATTCCCGGCAAAATTCCATTTACCAAGATTCCCTTGGCGCGGCCCAAATCAACGGCGAGTGAGCGAACAAGTCCGCCGACCGCTGCCTTTGTAACCGAGTACGAGAACTTCTCTTGACGAGTTAACTGTTCCCATAGCGAGGAGATAATTACAACACGTGCCCCTTGCGCAATTAGATCGTGCGCCATTAGCGACGAAACGGTATTGGCAATAAATCCAACATTGGCCTCAAATAACTTTGCCAAATCTTCTGGCTTGCCATTGATCACCGAGTCATTGACGTTATCGCCTTGGGCAAAGACAACGGCATCAAATGATTTACCAGCAAGCTTTGGATCTAAAGAATCCTTGGTAATAGGAAGCAGGACATCGCAATCCTCTTTTACATTTCGAACGCCACAAGTTACCGACCAACCTTCGGCCTCATATTTCTTACGGGTTGCACCACCAAGTGTTCCGGTCGCGCCAAAGATCAACAGGTTCGGCATTAAATAACGCCCCTTATTTTTCTAGACCGTAGCGAGTAAGCATTGAATAGCCGATTGATGCTCGGCGTACTCGCTCGCGTGCGGTTGATTCAAGAAGTCCTTGAATATGTCCACCAGCTGGGTAAAGCCCTGGTGAGTTTCGTACGGTGAACTTTAAGTAGACCGGTGCGGCTACGCGTACCAAATCTGGAACTTCGTAGTGACGAACAGCGCCACCAAAATCATCTGGCGCTTCGACATAAACATCAACTGGGATATCAACTTGCGCGCGAATAGCGGCAATTTGTTGGAGTGAAAGATCGGTTGAAAGATTCAAAGTAGACGCTCCCAAATCTTCCATCAATTTCGCAGTCGCTGGGTTGTTGCAGGTAAGGGCTACCGAAGTCTTCAAGATGAAATCACTTGGCAGATCGCCATTCTTTTTCGCCCTGCCCAAAACATCTAGCAATCCGATATCGCCAACAAGTACGGAACGAAGTCCAAGATCTGCGGCATGAAGGACATCTTAAACTGCGTAACGAAGTTGATCGCCGCCTCGTAGTGATGGATAGGCAACTGCGCCGGAAGAAGAGACTGGAGTCTTTCCGATATCCCATGAAGCACGCGGTCCAACAAAGAGGCAGACCTCGATGTTTTCACTCTTGCCCATGGCAACCATCTCTTTAATTTCCTCAGCGGTTTGCAACATGATGCCCGAGCCTTGGGAGATGCGATGAATTGTTAGCTTGCGCTTCTTTGCTTCATCTAGAACTGCCTTAAATGCAGCGGGACCTTCAACCGATGGAATTTCGATCTTCCAACGAGCGCCATCGGCAAATCGCTTATCTGATTCTGGAAGTCCATCGGCATCTTGTGACTGCACGCCCAGCTTTCCGAGAAGAGAGATTGACTTCTTCATTGGTCCTTGTGGGTCGCGCGTCGTTGGCCAGTTGCTCATTTATCTACTTTCTTCTCGAATTAATTAAATTTACTTAAAAGCTGGAAATAGAACCGGTGGCAAGCCACCAATCTTTGGACGATATGAAAAAGTCTTACCCCAATCCGTGCCAGGGTTTTCAACGCCATCGTGCGCTGAGGTAATAATCAAAGTTCCCAAATCTTTTCCAACGAAGGCACAACTAGTTGGCATCGGAACTCCGACTTCAAGGGTGTCGGTTAGATTGAAATCTTTATCGAAGCGACGAAGCACGCCACCATTCCAGAACGCAACCCAGACGCCATCTTCGGCATCCATGCAAAGCCCATCGGGAAGTCCTTGCGAATCATCGGTTACGCGCCAACGTACTTGGCGATTTGAAATCTCACCATCGTTGTAATCAAAGGTATCGATCGACTTAGCCATAGTGTCGATATAAACCATGGTCTTGCCATCTTTGGTCCACCCAAGGCCATTTGATAGCGAGATGCCATCGACCTTCTTCTCTAGTTTCAAATCATCTTTGCTTAATCGATATAACCCGCAAGCATTTGGATGTTCGGCCCAGTTATAAGGCATCGAACCTAACCATAGGTGTCCATCGGGTGCGACCTTGGCGTCGTTCCAACGTTCTGGGAAAGTATCGGCGCCGCGAACATCTGCGCGGGTTTGAAGTTTGGTGATTACACCCTCTTTAGTGCGACGAACTGGACCATTGGCAGTGCCAAGAATGTGGCTGTAATCCTCGCAAGGAATTACGAATGAAACATTCTCGTCCATCGAATAGCCATTGGTCTCACCAGTTTCAAAGTTCTTGAAGAGAACTCGGTTGGTGTAGATATCAACCCACCAGATCCATTCATTATTTGGACCAATTGCTACTGGACCTTCGCCAACCTGGCAGGCCCGGTCATCCCAAATCTCAGGTTTCATAACGGGACTATAAAGCAGAAGGGCATTGGACTACTATGAAATCCTTCACTTAATTCTTTGATCACCTGACATCTGCAAAGGACCTGGCCGATATGAGCGCTCACGAGCTAACGAGTTTTGCTGGTCAGAATGTCATCGTGACTGGCGCCGCTAGTGGGATCGGTAAAGCCGCAGCCAATCTAATAGCAGCCCGCGGTGCAAAGGTATTTGCCCTTGATCTAAATGCCGACGGCTTAAGCGCAACGAAGAGCGAGATCGAGAATAGTGGTGGTCAGGTAGTAACCAAGGTTTTGGATATTTCCTCGCAAGAAGCGATCAACGCAGTTGTTGCTGAGATTCTAAATGAGGTGGGGCAGATTCATGCGCTCGCGAATTCGGCAGGCATTGCTGGACCGACAAGTACAAATACCGAAGATATTAATTGGAACGATTTCCATAAGACGCTACAAATAAATCTCTTTGGATCGATCTGGTTGACCCAAGCGTTACTCCCATCGATGCGCAAGAATTCTTATGGCCGCATCGTGCACTTAGCTTCGATCGCCGGCAAAGAAGGTAATCCGGGAATGTCGCCATACAACACTTCCAAGGCTGGGCTAATTGGTTATGTCAAAGGCGTGGCAAAAGAAGTTGCAACAAGTGGCATCACAATTAACGCCATCGCACCAGCGGTAATTAGAACGCCGATCAACGAAACCGTGACACCGGAAATTCAGAAGTACATGGTTAGTCGCATTCCGGTTGGTCGTCTAGGTGAACCAAGTGAAGTTGCCGAAGTAATTGCCTTCGCCGCATCAAAGGCCTGTTCCTTTACCACTGGATTTACCTTCGATGTCTCTGGCGGCCGCGCTACTTATTAAGTAGTGAATAAAGATGCCAGATCTATTTACCTTTGGTGAAGCGATGGCGCTTTTCATGTCCACCGATACCGACTCGGTTAAGACGGCGCGTAAATATGAAATGTCAGCGGCCGGCGCGGAAGGAAATGTTGCGGTTGCAGCAAAGCGATTGGGTTTAGAAGTTTATTTCCTAACAAAACTTGGCGCCGACTTTCTTGGCGACAACGTAATTTCGCAATTTGAATCCGAAGGTATAAATACCAAGCCATTTATTCGCACGGAAAATTACACCGGAGCACTTGTCAGAAATCGCGGCCAAGAAGAGCCACTTGATGTGACTTACCTTCGAAGGAGCGCTGCCGCCTCAACCTTTGTGCCGAGTGATATCGATGAAGCAATCCTTGCTAAATCAAGATGGCTTCACGTAACTGGAATTACCGTCGCGCTATCCGATAGCGCTCGTGACACCGTGGCATATGCAATGGAGTTAGCCCGCAAACACAATGTTCCAACCAGCTTTGATTTGAATATCCGCCGCAAATTGTGGAGCGTTGAAAAAGCGTCCACCACACTTCGCGAATTGGCCCACGACATTGAACTAATCACCGGCGGCGTTGATGAATATGAATTGGTATTTGGAAGTAAAGACCCAGAAGAAAATCTGCGCCTAGCCACATCAAAAAATATTAAAACCGCGATCATGACCGCGGGACCGGAGTTAGTTCGAATCTTCTCTAATGGCGAACGCTTTGACTTTGAACCAAAAGTTGTTGAAACCGTTGATCCGGTCGGTTCGGGCGATGCCTTTATATCCGGAACTATTTCGGGACTCTTAGGTGGCCTAGCTATTCGAGATGCGATTGCGCAAGGCAGCAAGTGCGGTGCAATGGTCGCGGCTACCATGGGTGACTGGGCCGGTATGGCAAGCGGAGTGAAAGGAATACTTGCATGAGTAAAGTTAAATTCGATTCCGGACTTGTCGCAATTATTAGAAGTAAGACCGCAAATGAAGGCCGCGAATATGCCCAAGCACTTATTGAAGCCGGCGTTGAACTTATTGAATTCACAACCACGACCCCGGATGTTTTTGAATTGATCGAAGAATTTTCCAATAAGAAGTCGGTTCAAGTAGGACTTGGAACGGCGATGAATAAGAAGCACGTTGCAAACGGCAAGAAGGCTGGGGCTAAGTTTGTTATTTCTCCGCACACATCTAAAGAAGTAATTCACGCGACAAAGAAGGCTGACTTAATTTCAATTCCAGGTGTTGCAACCCCGACCGAAATTGCCGATGCGCTTCGATACGGCGCAGATATGTTGAAGTTCTTTCCAGCATCAAGCCTTGGTCCAAATTATTTGAAATCAGTGCGCGATCCATTTCCTGGCCAAACCTGGCTAGCAACCGGAGGAGTGGCGCTTTCTGATATCGATGCTTGGGTTAAAGCCGGTTGTTCTGGATTTGGTTTGGGCGGACCTCTTACTTCTGGCGGCGTAGGTGAGATTGCAAAAAGGGTTGCCGAATTTAAATCCACAATTAATAATGCGCTAATTAGTAATCGTTCCTCGAAAAACGCATAGCAAGAGTAGGGATACCAATGAAGCTCAAAGATCGTCACGTATATGTAACCGGCGGCGCTGATGGAATTGGCGCGGCAATTGTTTTGGATGCGGCCGAAGCTGGTGCGAAGGTTTCATTCTGTGATCTAAATGAGGAAAAAGGTAAGGCCTACGAAGCAGAGTTAAAGGGCAAAGGTCATCGCACCTTCTTCCATAAAGGAAATGTTGGCAAGACCGAATCAATGCAAGAAGTCTTTGCGGCAATCACAAAGGAATTTGGCGATGTCTACGGACTTGTAAATAACGCGGGAAGAAATGCCTATAACGATCCGGTGGAAATGACCGAGGCCGAATGGGAAGATTTCATGAATGTAGATTTCAAGAGCGTTTGGACTAATGCGAAGTTATGTTTGCCTGCAATGCGCAAAAACAAATTTGGTTCGATAGTAAATATTTCATCGATCCATGCCCGAATGTCATATATGAATTACTTTCCATATGCCGCGGCTAAAGCCGGCATCATCGGATTAACCCGCAATCTTTCGCTAGATGAAGCCAAGCACGGCATCCGCGTTAACTCAGTTTTACCTGGATTCACATTGACCCCAATGGTTGAGGATTACTTCGTGAAGAATCCAGAGAAGCGGGCCGAAGCGCTAGCCGTACAACCTATGGGCCGCATGGCACAACCATCAGAGATCGCAAAGGTTGTTACCTTCTTATTGACCGACGATGCCTCATTCGTAAATGGCGCCGACTGGATTATCGATGGCGGGCTATCGCAGAGGTTTGCTTAAGAGTTAATTACCAAAGCAACTTTGCCGCGGGGTGCAGGTGCACTTTTTAGGGCTTCAACCGCGTTTTCATGATCCTCAAGTTTAAATTTATGAGTAACCAAATAGGAGAGATCTAGTTCTCCTGAATTCATAAGTTCTACCGTCTTCTTCCAAGCATCTAAAGAAGAGCCAAATGAACCTAAAACATTTAGGTCACCATTAATCACATCATCAATCAAGATCGGAGCAGACTTTCCAAAGCCAGGATATCCAAGTAAAACCAAAGTTCCACCACGAACAAGTTGCTTTATTGCGCTAGCGATTCGTTCGATTGAACCTGCGGCTTCGATAATTAAGTCATATTTCTGTTCACTGGGTTCGGTCCTAAAGAGATCCACACCGGCAGTCTTAGCAATTTCTGTCTGACCTGTTTTAAGCCCCAACATGTGAATGAATTCCGGTTTATATGTTTTGGCCATCGTCGCGGCAATCAAGGCGATAGTGCCATCACCAATAATTAAGATGCGACTGCTTGGATTTGGATTGGCCTTCATAAATGCCTGGGTTACAACCGCGGTTGGTTCAGCCAATACTGCCGTTTCATTTGAAACATTCTCATTTATTACATGGGCCAGCCATGCGGGTACAGAAATTCTGTCTGCCGCGGCACCTGGGCGAGTAAACCCAATCTCGTCATAAGTTAGACAGCGATTGGTATGTCCATTTAAGCATTCAAAACACTTAGTACAGGGAATTATCCCAGTGACGACAACTCTCGAACCAACTGGGGGATGGGTAACGCCAGGTCCGTGTGCAATAACTTGCCCGACCCATTCGTGCCCCAAAGTGGCTGGATATTTAACAAAAGCCGGATCACCATCACCATTGATAATTTCGATATCTGTGCCACAAATACCTGCCAATATTGGGGCAACAAAAATGTCACCCTCGCTAAATTTTGGCTCTGGAGCATCAATTAATTCAGCGAGTTTATTCCCAGTTGTAGTTAGCGATCTCATATAAAAAACTTATCCTATTTTCTAGATTAGCGCAGGGAACTGCAGGTAGACTCAAAATATGGCCAAGCTTCGCAGTAGCGAGTGGTTCGTCGGTGATGATGAGGTGGCGCTTTCGCACCGCGTTGTCATGGCTTCCATTGGTCAGCAAATTGATGCGAATAACACAAAACCCATTGTTGGAATTGCTGACTCGTCGAGCGAGCTAAATCCTTGTAATTTGCCATTGAAAGATTTCATCCCTGAAATAAAACGCGGAATTATTGAAGCCGGTGGAATTCCTGTTGTGTTCCCAGTCATGTCACTGGGAGAAGACTTAATGAAGCCAAGTGCGATGCTTTATCGAAATATGCTCTCCATGGAAGTCGAAGAGTATTTGCGATCAAATCCATTGGACGGCGTTGTCTTATTGGCAAATTGTGACAAGAGCGTTCCAGGCGCACTCATGGGTGCCATCAGCACAGATCTTCCAACAGTTATGTTTACTGCGGGAGC
>DAIOGD010000012.1:0-11854 GCA_036745395.1 Candidatus Nanopelagicaceae bacterium
GTCTATGCGCGGGCTTGGACTAATAAGCCAAATATTCTCAGTGGAGCGTTATCAAATGACCGTAGTAACTCTTTATTCCAGAGGAAATTGTCATCTCTGTGAAAAGGCGCTCGCCACCCTTCGCGAACTTCAAAGCGAATTTATCTTTGAAATTGATGAGAAGTTAATTGATGGCGATCCAAATTTAGAGAAGGAATATGGCGAGCAAGTTCCAGTCACCTTGATTGATGGCAAGCGCCATGATTTCTTTAGGGTTGATCCGGAGAGATTTGGTTTAGCTATGCAAGAACATCGTCGGCATCAATAATTCGATAGGCATAACCCTGCTCAGCTAGAAAGCGTTGCCGGTTTTGCGCGAAATCTTGATCGACGGTATCGCGAGCGACAATTGAGTAGAACCGAGCGCCACGGCCATCAGCCTTAGGGCGAAGAACCCGACCAAGCCGTTGTGCCTCTTCTTGCCTTGAACCAAAAGTTCCGGAAACTTGAATTGCGATAGTCGCTTCCGGGAGATCAATTGAGAAGTTAGCGACTTTTGAAACTACTAAACATTTAATCTCGCCGGTTCGGTACATTGCAAATAGTCGCTCGCGCTCTTTGATCGGAGTCTCACCTTTAATTACCGGCACGCCAAGTTCTTCGCCCAATGCATCTAACTGATCAATGTATTGGCCGATAATTAGTACTTGATCTTCTGAATGTTGCCGAGCAAGCGCCTTTGCAACTTCGCGCTTTGTAAGCGTGGTTGCACAGAAGCGATAACGGTCTTCCGGTTCAGCGGTTGCGTAAGCCAATCTTTCGGCTTCGGTTAAATTAACTCGAACTTCAACGCAATCTGCCGGTGCAATGTATCCCTGAGATTCAATCTCTTTCCATGGCACATCAAAGCGCTTAGGACCAATTAGTGAGAAGACTTCACCTTCCATGCCATCTTCGCGAACCAAAGTCGCGGTTAAGCCAAGCCGTCTGCGTGATTGAATATCAGCGGTGAAGCGGAAAATTGGCGCTGGAAGTAAATGTACTTCATCGTAAATAATTAAGCCCCAATCGATCGCATCGAAGAGGTCTAAGTGGGCGTAAACGCCTTGCTTTCGAGTAGTCATAACTTGATAGGTAGCAATTGTTACCGGACGAATCTCTTTTTTAGAGCCGGAGTATTCACCGATTTCATCTTCAGTAAGCGTTGTTCGCTTTAATAATTCATCACGCCATTGCCGGGCAGCAACGGTATTAGTTACCAGAATTAAAGTGGTGGCCTTGGCATGCGCCATTGCTGCAGCGCCAACGATTGTTTTGCCAGCACCGCACGGAAGAACCACAACACCAGAACCACCATGCCAGAAACCTTCGGCAGCAAGTTCTTGGTACTTTCGAATATTCCAACCGTTTTGCACCAGATCAATATCGTGGTGTTCGCCATCGACATAACCAGCAAAGTCTTCTGCTGGCCAACCCAATTTAAGGAGTGCTTGCTTGAGAAAGCCGCGTTGGCCTGGGTGAACAACAATTGTCTCTTCATCCAGTTGCAGGCCGAGCATCGGCGCAATTTTCTTACCGCGGGTTACCTCTTTGAGGATTGCTGGATCATTCGAAACCAAAGTAAGTCCATGAACCGGATGAGCTTCAAGTCGCAAGCGACCATAGCGCGACATAGTTTCAGCAACATCAACTAGTAATGCATGTGGAACTGCAAAGCGCGAGTACTTAAGAAGAATATCTACGACTTGTTCTGCATCATGTCCGGCGGCTCGTGCGTTCCATAAACCTAGGGGAGTTAAGCGATAGGTATGGATATGTTCCGGAGACTTCTCTAATTCAGCGAAAGCTGCGATAGCTCTACGGCAATCATCGCTTTGTGGATGGTCGACATCAAGGAGCAGCGTCTTATCGCTTTGGACAATTAGCGGACCATCAGTC
The DNA here is from genome assembly GCA_036745395.1 of Candidatus Nanopelagicaceae bacterium. GTDB lineage: Bacteria > Actinomycetota > Actinomycetes > Nanopelagicales > Nanopelagicaceae > AAA044-D11. The sequence goes on from DAIOGD010000012.1 coordinate 1,918, forward strand.
ATTAATTAATTCCTTAATAAAGGCAGTTAGGAGCGAGACTCGCACCGGAATCGATGAAAGCAAAACTTGTTCATGAGGTGCATGTGCGCCATCGCCGACAGCACCAAGCCCATCTAAAACCTTTGCGCCAGCAGCAGCTGCGAAGTTTCCATCGCTAGCGCCGCCAACACTTGCCGATCCAATTGGAGACATTCCAATTGCTTTGGCAACTAATTCCAACTTTTCATACAACTCTTTCGTAGTTGAAACCTCAAGAGGTGGTCGATTTATTCCGCCGGTGACCTCAATCTTTGCCTCGGGGTTACTTAACTTCAAAGATTTAATTGCGGCATCCACTCTGGCTAATTCAGATTGGGCGAATGAACGGATATCGATATCTAGGATCGCAATTTCTGGGACGGTGTTTGTCGTAGTTCCTGATTGCAAAGTTGTTGGAACTACGGTGGTGCCATGTTCAGTGTTACCCAGAGCCAGAATCTGTGGAATTAATTCCGCGATTAGAACTGTGGCATTGATTCCCTTCTCGGGTTCTAAGCCGGCATGTGAGGCCCGACCATGAACCGAGATGCGATACATGGAAGTTCCCTTACGCCCTACTTTTGCTTTGCCATTTAACGAAGCTTCCAGAACAAGTACGGCAGACGCTTTGGAAGAAAGCCTCTTAATTAATTCTTTGGAACTTTGGCTTCCGAGTTCTTCATCGGTTGTTGCAATTAGCGCAACCGAGTCTGATGCATTTGGAATTTCCTTAACTGCATAAAGTGCTTGTAAGAAGCCCGCCTTCATATCGAAAATTCCCGGACCCTTAGCGACATCACCTTCAACTTGCCAAAGTGGAAGGTAGGAACCCTTTGGCCAGACCGTATCTAGATGAGCCAACAAAATAATCTTTGGCGTCTTGCTGCCCCACCAAAAAATTGGGCGGCCAGATTCTTCAACAATTTCAGCAGGCGTAGGCAAATTCTTATCGGCGATCTCTTTTGCAAGTTCTACAACGCCTCGGCAGGCGACTAAATCTTCTGATGGAGATTCAAACTCCACTAAACGCTTTAGATCATCAAGGATGCTCATGGGTTAAGTCTGCCTTACTTCGCCGGACTGACGCCGGTAATTCTTGGGATTCGGAAGTTTTGCATCTCACCAGTCGCATGATCTCGTGCGATCAAGGTGCCGAGTGAAATAGAAATCGGATCAATCAGTCGATTTGAAACACCACCATTTGTATCGGCATAGCCAATAGTTAGCGTTGCTTGTTCTTCGATGTATTGGTGCAAGAGATCTAATGTTTCATTTGCTGTAGTCCGGGGAATTTCTCGTGGCTTATGAGCCGATGCCTTTTCGCCTGCTCTAAGTGTGCGCACTGCGGAAGAAATAATTGTTTCACCAGGAATTCCAACCTCACTCAAAATGCGTGGTGGCTTTGGTCTTGATTTAGCGCGTCTTACCGCTGGCGCCGAAATTAAGATCCCCGTTGCATTTTCTGCTGCTGGCAAATAACCGCTTTCGCGCAAAGTTGCAATACATTCGGCCAATTCAACTTCAGTAATAAGAACTTGAGCTGCAAGCTTTCGGAAGCGTAAATGCTCCAACTTCTTATCGTGCAAGATCTGTTGAACAATTCCTTCATCTTCGCATCGGAGGTATGAATTTGCACTTCCAACTCTTAACTTGCCATGGCGCTTTGCAACATCGTTAATTAAATATTCAAGCGGTTGTGGCATTGGAGTTTTAGAAGTCTTCTTCAAGAAATCTTTGATTTGGTCGCCAGTTTGGCCATGATCTAGGCCGCGCCTAATTGAACTTTCGCTAAAGCGATAGACGGTCGCACCACCGCGGCTTTCAATATCGGCGATTGTGCCAATCATGTTTGAAAGTTCGACCGTTAACGGCCCAGGAGCAATTGCGCTGTTATCCGCTTGGATCAGAATGTGATCAACTGGCTTTGGAAGTGCGGCTTCAACACCTAGATCATCTAGATTATTCAAAAATGCGATGCCAAAGGAAGAGATTGCACCTTGGCCAGTTACGCCAAGCCACTCTGCTTCGCGAAGAGTCCACTCAACGAATTCACCGTTAAAACGTTGTGGCGTTTGCCAGCGAATCAAACTTTGAATTTTTGAAATTTCTGGATCGACCTCTTTATTTGCGGTCAATAAATTTAAGGTCGCTTTACGAATTGAAGAGATGCCAGCTCGATCTAATTCTGGACCAAGCGGTGCAATATTTTTTTGATCTGCTTTTCCAATTAAGCCGCTGACTCGAGAAGTTTCTAGCCATAGGGAGACCAGGCCATGCCAACGTTCTTCGAATGATCTAGTTAGCCAGATATCAAAAGCGCTTGTTGGAAGAATTTGGTCATCGGTATCAATAACAATTAAGCCAGCTAGATAAAGAATTTCAGCAACAAATCCAACGCAAACTTCTTCAATTCCTAGGTGCTCTGCACTTCGCTTTAAATCACGAATACCAACGCCGCCAGACTTTAAGGCAAGTGGTGGTTCATCAGACCAGTTGTGTGCCAACTCTTCACACCAACGTAGGAAGTCAGAGATATTTGCAATAGCTGCGCGGTCAATATCTTTCTGCTTTCTAGCGGTTCCAGAAAGTGCTGGAGCTGCCAGACTTAATTCTTTATAAATCTTTCCACCGCGTAAGTTAATTGCAACTTCGCGTGGCAAAACAACTGTTTGTGAGTCCATTGGAATTAAGTATCCATTTTCAAGTAACCAGCCAATAGCTTTCCCGGGACTCTTGATAGAAGTTACTTGACCACGAGGAGGCCCCCAGGCGAGTCGATCAAGAACTGCGGCCGAATCTTTTGGCAGATCGGATAGCGCTTTGAAATCAATCTTCTTAGGCGCACTTGGTCCAAGTCCTGCTGGCTCATCACCAATTAAATTGCGGATATTGCTTGGCAAGCGAAATTTCGTACCATCTTTATATAGCATCCCACGTTCGAAAAGTTCATCCACTATTGCGCCAGCAGATTTATCGGTGAGAGTAACGATTTCATTCTTACTAAATGGCTCTTCAACTACGCAGGTTGCGGTGAGGATCTCTAATTGCAACTTATTTAGCGCTTCCATCGCGCGCATCAAACTTGGCGCAGAATTCGACCTGGCGGCAAGCGAACTAAAGTCTGAAGGAACCGGCGATATTAAATCCGGGCGCAGCAAGAATAACTTCGCGATCTCGGCATCCGAGCGCGAACGTAATTCATCAGCGAAAGAGTTAACAGACATAACTGGCCTACTTTACTGGCCTTTTGTTATGGCGATTTACCTGCCTTTGCGAGAGCGAGGTGAGAGTAAGGCGCCAACTGCGGCAACGCGTGCAAGCATTGGGCCAAAGGTTGCCTTGAGAATTCTGGCTCTGCGAAAATCATGGATCGGCCAGTTATCTCGGATAGCGCGAATCTGTAGCAAGGTATCTGGATTAATTGCGGCTGGATGCCCAACTGCTTCAAGTAGTGGAATGTCGTGATGGCTATCTGAATATGCCGATGAACTCTTTAAATCTATGCCACGCTCTTTTGCCAATTGATTAATTGCAATGGCTTTCTCTTTTCCGTGAAGCAGATTTCCTTGCAACTTACCGGTGTAGACACCATCTTTTGTTTCGGCTCTAGTTCCCAAAGCTCCAGTAAATCCAAGGCGATCCGCAATTAATTCTGCAAGATCTTGCGGAGTTGCAGTTACCAACCAGACTTCTTCATCTTTTGCTAAATGTTGATTGGCTATTTCAATTGCACCTTGCCAAAGTGCTGGTGAGACATATTCATCATAAATATCTAAGCCAATGGCTTCAATCTCTTTAACATTGTGGCCTTTAATAAATTCCGTCGCCGCATTTTGATACTTCGCAATCTCTTCTGGGTTCTCAGTTCCAGTTAAGCGATATCTAAGGTTTGCCAAAACAAATGTAGAAATATCTCGCTTTGTGAAGAAGCCTCGTTTGTACATCCCTCTGCCGAGGAAAAAGAGGGTCGAACCGCGTGTGATTGTGTTGTCGACATCGAAGAATGCAGCGCTTTTGCCTGCCGTTGACATCATGAGCCAACCTTAGCGCGCTTGGTTATGATTAACTCATGGGACAAACAATTCACGTGCTTCGCCACGGCGAAGTGTGGAATCCCGAGAAGATTCTTTACGGTCGCCAACCTGGATGGCGCTTATCTGATCGCGGCCAAGAAATGGCTCGCACGGTCGCAGAATGGTCAAAGGATTTAAATCTTGGTGCAATTCACGCCTCACCTTTACAACGGGCACAAGAAACTGCAAAGCCCATTTCAGATTTACATAAGTTGCCAATCACAACTGATGAGCGTTTGATTGAAGCGGCAAATATTTTTGAAGGCAAAAAATTTGAATTAGGAAGCGGCGTATTGCGCCATCCACGATCATGGTGGCATCTGCGAAATCCATGGAAACCTTCTTGGGGCGAACCATATGAAGAACAAATCTCGCGAATGCTCGCTGCCGTCTTTGCTGCACGCGATGCCGCAAATGGCAAGGATGCACTTGTAGTTTCGCATCAACTCCCTATTTGGATTCTACGTTCTGCTATTGAAGGCCGAAATATGTTGCATGATCCAAGAAAGCGGATCTGTACCTTGGCATCAGTAACGAGTGTTCATGTAGATGACGAAGGAATGATTTCCGGAGTGTCCTACCAAGAGCCCGCAAAGCATTTGCTACCTAATAAATGAAGAAGTTAGCTCTCTCCTTATGTTCAATTCTCATGCTTACTGGTTGCGCAAGTAGCACTGGCAATAAAGCGAACGAAAATACATTTGTCTCCGGAAATGGAAGCGCAGTCGTAATTAAAGAAGCGGATCGCAAGCCGGCCCCAGAAATCAGTGGCCAAGTTTTGGATGGCAGTGAATTAAAGCTAGCGAAAGGCAAAGTAACAGTTCTAAATGTTTGGGCATCTTGGTGTTCTCCGTGCCGAGCAGAAGCACCAACACTTCAAGACTTTGCAATTAAAAATCCAAGTATCCAATTTGTCGGCATTTTGACGCGCGATAATTTATCTGCGGCGCAAGCCTTTGTTAATAGATTTAAAATTACCTATCCATCTTTTGTTGATGATTCATTGATTGCTAAATTCCGTGGCTCACTCCCAGCTAACGCGATTCCAACAACCCTGGTTATTGATTCAAAGGGTCTGGTCGCTGCTCGAATTAGCGGCGAAGCAACCGTGGCAATTCTCTCTGAAGTTCTTTCAAAGGTATCTGGAAGCGCCGTAAATGCATAACTTTTTCGTCAACCAAGTATTTGATGGCAATTTGATTGTTGCCGCAGGAATCGCAATTCTTGCGGGGTTAATTTCATTTTTCTCACCATGTGTTCTGCCTTTAGTGCCTGGATACCTTTCTTACGCCGCTGGCATGACGGAGGTAAGAAGTCGTGGGCGGGTTGCACTCGGCTCCTTCTTATTTGTTGTTGGCTTTTCAACACTATTTATCTCTTACGGCGCCCTTTTCGGTTCGCTTGGATCCTCAATTAACAGTAACTCCCGATTAATTTCAATTGCGCTTGGTTTTCTAACCATCGCTATGGGAATTGTCTTTCTCTTCAATCAGAAGTTTTACCGTTCCTTTAAGCCTCAATGGAAGATTCGTGCTGGCCTCTTTGGCGCTCCAGTACTTGGCTTCCTATTTGGAATTGGTTGGACTCCTTGCATTGGTCCAACCCTCGGTGCCGTTCAAGCGCTCTCATTTGAAACTTCAAGTGCGACCCGCGGTGCGATTTTAAGTTTCGCCTATTGCCTTGGCCTTGGTATTCCATTTATTTTGGTTGGGATCTTCTTTGATCAATCAACAAAGTTACGCCGATTCATTTCAAAGCATGGAAATCATTTAACTTTAATAGGTGGCATCTTCCTAATAATTATTGGACTGTTGCAAGTATCTGGACTCTGGATCCATGTTATGAACTCACTTCGAGATTTAATCTCAGGATTTATTCCGGCGGTATAAATGACTACCAGCGAATTAACCGGAATTTCATTATTTAGATGGGCCTGGCGCCAACTTACAAGTATGCGCACTGCCCTAATTCTTCTCTTGTTACTTGGTTTTGCCGCAATTCCAGGATCGCTATTTCCACAGCGCACCCAAAATCCGATGAAGGTTAATGAATACTTCACAAATAATCCGACTTTGGCGCAATGGTTGGATCGCTTCAAACTCTTTGATGTTTATAGCTCACCATGGTTTAGCGCAATCTATTTGTTGCTCTTCATCTCGTTAATAGGCTGCGTTTTGCCGCGCACCCTAGAACATTTAAAGGCGATTGGCGCTAAGCCACCATTGACGCCAAAGTTTTTGGAGAAGATGGAGTTTGCAACCAGCGTTGCTGCTTCAAAAGCTTCGGCGCTAGATCAGGCAGAGAAGTATCTAAGGCGTAAACGATTTCGCATTAGGCGGGATGCCGATTCGATCTCTGCTGAAAAAGGTTACTCCCGCGAAACTGGAAATCTACTCTTTCACTTATCGCTGATCTTGATCTTGGTTGGTGTTGGAATTGGCTCGCTCTATGGAAGCAAGGGCGAAGCGATTGTTAGCGTTGGCGATCGATTTATCAACACTCCCACTTCTTATGACAATTTAGCTTTTGGAAAATTCCAATCTGAAGGATCGTTAACGCCATTTGAATTAACTGTTACAGATTTCAAAGCATCGTATGACGTCAGAACTAATGCGCCATCCGATTACACCCTGTCGGTTTTGGCTGCTAATCCAGTTGGAAGTAAAGCCACCGCAAAGATAATTAAGGTAAATGCCCCGCTTACTTATAAAAATACCAAGATCTATTTACAAGCAAATGGCTATTCACCACTTGTAACTGTTCGCGATAAGAGTGGAAAAATTACGTATCAAGGCGGCGTGGTCTTTTTGCCGCAAGATGGAAATTTAACTTCTAGCGGCGCAATTAAATTGCCGGATATGAATCCACAGATCGGTTTCGTTGCCTCATTTGTTCCAACATACGATCGCTCTAATAAACGTGGGGCATTTTCAGCCTATCCAGAAGTTTTGGATCCAAGGCTGCTTGTTTCGGTCTGGACTGGAAATTTAGGACTTGATTCTGGACGACCACAATCGGTTTATCGTGTTGATACATCCAAGATGAGTCGAATTGGCTTGGCACAATTGAAATTGCATGAGACTTACAAATTTAGTGAGGGTTCGATCACATTCGAAGGCTGGAAGCCTTGGGTCAACCTGCAGATCGTCGATGATCCGGGCAAGATATACGCATTGTTCGGTGCAATATTTGCAATCTTAGGTCTGCTTCTATCGTTGTTTACCAGACAACGCAGAATCTGGATAAAGGTTGGTGAAGGTGTTCAAATCGCAGGACTAGCTAAGAACGCGGCGCCAGGACTTGAAAAAGAAATTGCTGATTTGAAATCGAAGTTGGAGGAGAAGCTATGACATCAACAAACTATGCCTACCTATCCAACTATGCCGTTTATTCAGCAATGGTTCTTTATACGATCGCCTTCTTCGCTCATGCAATTGAAGTTTCTTTCTCGGTTCGAAATGTAGAAGCAGAGACAAAATTCGATTTTGGTCGCACCGATCGCGCGGGTCGCATCGGAAGCGCGATGATCTTCTTGGCATTTATCTTTTTAACTTTAGGCGTACTTTTCCGTGGCCTATCAGCACATCGAGTGCCATGGGGAAATATGTACGAGTTCTCCATAACTGGCGCCTTTGCATTTACCGGTGCTTATTTGATTGCACTAAAGAAATATAAGTTGCGTTGGCTTGGTCTTCCGGTGTCAATCGCAGTTTTGCTGACACTCGGTACTGCGATTACAGTTCTTTATCGCCCAAGTGCGCCGCTAGTTCCTGCACTTAAATCAACTTGGCTTGCGATTCACGTATCGGCAGCAATAATTTCTGGTGGCGTCTTCTTACTAGCCAATTGCATCGCCGCTACCTATTTAATTCTCGATAGTTATGAATCTAAAGGCTTGCCTCGTCCACGTTGGGCAACTAACTTGCCAACGCTTGATGCGCTAGATCAACTTTCTTATCGCCTAGTTGCATTTGTCTTTCCGCTTTGGACCTTTGCAGTAATCGCTGGCGCGATCTGGGCCGAATCTGCTTGGGGTCGTTACTGGGGTTGGGATCCAAAAGAGACTTGGGCTTTTATTACCTGGGTTGCATACGCCGCATACTTACATGCGCGCGTAACAGTTGGTTGGCGGGGTCGCAAGGCTGCCTGGCTATGTTTATTCGCTGGTTCAACTTTCTTATTTAATTATATTTATATAAATATCTGGGGCACCGGAAGGCATACTTACTCGGGCTTGTAATTTTTAAATCTTATTTAAGAAATCTGGATCGTCATCTGGCGGAATTATTCGACCGGGACGATTTCGACCAGGGCCACGATTTTTCTTTGGTCTGCCAATTGTTAACCAGAAGATTGCTCCGATGCTCTCGAATAGAAGAATAAATAAGAGCCAACCCCACTTTGGAAGTTTTCTTACCTGATCTTGTTCGGTGCGGGCACAATCAAAGAATGAATAGATTGTTAGAAATAACGAGACAAGGACCAGAATTCTTTGCATGGTTGAATTCTAGGCTTACTTGGTTGCAAGCGCGAGCGTTATCAACAAGGCACTAATTAGTTGCAACTTGCCTGCTTTGCCGAGCAATGGGATTAACTCAGCGCCTTTTGCCCCAGCCATTACCGACTTTCCAATAGCAAAGGTAAATGGCAATGCGACGAGGGTTAGCAGCGCTAGCGGTGAAATAAAGGCAAGGGCGAGTGAAGTAAGTTGGGCCACAACCAGTAACCCAACGAGTGCTAACCGGGCACGATGATCGCCAAGGCGTACTGCTACGGTCTTCTTGTTAACTAATTGATCCTTCGGAAGATCGCGAAGATTATTTATCGCCAAGATTATGCAGGCAAGCGCTCCCATCGGAATCGCCGCAAGAAAACTTTTAAGAGTTATCTCTTTGGATTGGGCGAAATAACTTCCCATGGTTGCTACTAATCCAAAAAAGATAAAGACTGAAACTTCGCCAAAGCCTTTGTAACCGTATGGGCTCTTGCCACCGGTGTAATTCCAAGCAGCAAGAATAGAAATTATTCCTACCAAAATTAGCCATGGGGATGTGCGTAAAGCTAGAAGAAACCCGCAAATCGATGCCGCAAAGAAAGTTAGGTAGGCCATCTTTTTTACACCGGGCGCTGAAACTAAGCCACTTGCAACTAGTCGGGTTGGACCAACTCGGTCGCTATCCGAGCCACGAACTCCATCGGAATAATCGTTTGAATAATTGACTGCGATTTGTAGAAGCAGACTTACTGCCAGTGCCAGGAGCGCGTTTAACCAATTGATAGCTTTGTGATCAACTCTAATGAGTGCAGTGCCTACAAAAACTGGTGCGATTGCCGCTGGCAATGTCTTTGGTCGAGCACCGATCAACCAGTTCTTTGGATTTTTCACAGATGCATTCTTACTTACTTGTAAAGAGTTGTTGAACTGCAACACGATCTACTTTGCCAATTCCCATTAAAGGAATTGTGGTTTGCGATACATATTCCTTTGGAACTACGTAATTTCCGATTGCTTTAATCAGAAAGTCTGAAATCAAATCGAATTCAACATTTCCATCGGAAAGTAGACAGAGTTTGGTTCCCCACTTTGGATCAGGTGCACCTACGGCGACAAAATTGATCCCGGTGAATTTGTCTTGAAGTAGCTGTTCTATTTGATTTAGCGAAATGTTTTCGCCACCCGAGATAATGACATCGTCATTACGCCCAAGGATTTTAATTTGTCCATCAACTATTTCGGCTAAGTCCGAGGTTGTGTACCAGTCACTAATAAAGACCATTGGACCTTTAACTTCGAGCAAACCATCCTTATTAATTCGAGTCTCAATTCCTTCAAGTGGTCTTCCGTC
>DAIOGD010000012.1:11954-15057 GCA_036745395.1 Candidatus Nanopelagicaceae bacterium
AGGGACCAAGTCTCGCCAGGTTTAGTTCCGAGGTATTTGTTAGATGCCCGGGCAGAGGCCAATAAATTTTCTTTGGTTAAGGTGATCGCTTTTTCGTTGCCAGTTGACCCTGTTGTGTAAACCACAATTTCATTGCGCGAAGGGTCACGCAAAAGCTCTTTTAATTCGATAATTTCGATCTGGCGCATAACAGTCGTAGGCTATCTACATATTAACCAGGAGGAAAAGTGAGCAAACCTTTTAAGCGCGAACCCGGTAGTCGGGCAATCCCATCTTGGTCTAAAGGCATCGGAGCCGAAAAGTTCACCGACGTCATTTATGAAGTTGCCGAGGGCATGGCAAAGATAACTATTAATCGCCCAGAAGTTAGAAATGCCTTTCGCCCCCAAACGTTATTTGAATTACAGGAAGCTTTTGAATTAGCTCGCGATGATGATCGAGTCGGCGTAATTATTTTCACCGGTGCTGGAAACGAAGCATTCTGTTCTGGTGGCGATATCAATGTTCGCGGTGACGATGGTTATCTAGGCGACGATAATTTAGCTAAAAAAGGAATTGGCCGACTAAATGTTCTAGATTTACAAATTCAAATTCGTAGATTGCCAAAGCCAGTTGTTGCGATGGTTGCAGGCTGGGCAGTTGGTGGCGGTCACGTACTTCACGTTGTCTGCGATTTAACAATTGCTGCCGATAATGCAAAGTTTGGGCAGACCGGACCGATGGTTGGTTCTTTTGACGGTGGCTATGGTGCTGGATTGCTTGCGGCACATATCGGCCAAAAGAAAGCGCGCGAAATTTGGTTCTTATGTCGCCAATACGATGCCGCTGAAGCTCTGGATATGGGATTGGTTAATACTGTTGTGCCGGTTGCAGAGTTAGAAGCAGAGACTGTTTCTTGGTGTCGCGAAATGCTTCGTCACTCACCTATGGCACTTCGTTTGCTAAAGGCTGGACTCAATGCAGCCGATGATGGCTTAGCAGGAGTTCAACAATTAGCTGGCGATGCAACGCTGCTCTTCTATATGACCGAAGAAGGACAAGAAGGCCGCGATGCTTACAAAGAACGACGCGAACCTAATTTCGATAAGTTCCCAAAGCGTCCTTAAAAATGTTTGAGCTCGGCAAGGTATTTCAAGATTTAGAAATTCTTGCGATCCCAACGCGAACCAGTTTTCGCGGAATAACAACACGTGAAGTTGCAATCTTTCGTGGCAGCGCAGGTTGGAGTGAGTTCGCTCCTTTCGTTGAATATGAAGCTTCTGAGGCAAAGAGTTGGATGCAGGCTGCTTTGGAAGCGGCATATAAACCATGGCCAGAACTAAAGCGCGCTGAAATTGAAATTAACGCGACCTTGCCACGAGTTAGTGCGGATCGAGTCCCAGAAATTCTGAAGCGCTTTCCGGGAGCAAAATCAATAAAGATAAAGGTTGATGATTTTGAAGTTGATTCAGATCTAGTTGAAGCTGCTTTGGACTTCAACCCGGAAGTAAAAATCAGATTAGATGTAAACGGTGGTTGGGATTTGAAACAGGCACTGCTAAATCTCTATAACTATCACCTTCGCTTTGGAAGCGTCTTTGAATATATTGAACAACCAGTATTTGAATTAGCAGATCTAAAAGTATTAAAGAGTGAGATTCCGATGAAGATTGCGGTGGATGAATCCATCCGCAAGGCACTTGATTCCGATTTTTCGGTTCTTAAAGATTGTGCCGATGTCGCAATTATTAAGTGGGCGCCAGGTGGCGGTTTTGCAAACACCAATAAATTAATCAAGGAGATTGGCCTGCCAGTTGTAATTTCAAGTGCGCTTGATACCGGCATTGGAATTTCACATGGCTTAGCCCTTGCTGCATCGCAAGAAACTCTTGATTATGCCTGTGGACTTGGAACGATCTCACTTTTTGAATCGGATATTTGCCTGGCAGAAAATGCGATGAAAGATGGCAAATTAAAAGTAAATCGTGCAATTCCCGATGAAAGTTTGGTCGAAAAGTATCGTGCCAGTGCAGACCGTAGACTTTGGTGGGAAGAGCGAATTACAAAGGTGATTGCGATGGGAGGCTTCGATGAGTACCTCGACTGATCTCGCCCGCGCAACGATTCGATCACTTATTGAAAGTGGCGTTACCAACTTTGTTTTAAGTCCTGGCTCTAGGAACGCGCCGCTTTCTATTGCGCTAGTTGAAGCCGAAGCAAAAGGTTTGGTTGAATTACACGTAAAGATCGATGAACGCGGTGCAGCTTTCTACGCGCTCGGTATCGCAAAGGCTAGTAATCAATATGTTGCAGTAATTTGTACAAGTGGAACTGCAGTTGCTAATTACCACCCAGCCGCTTTAGAGGCGCTTCATGCACACAACAAAATAATATTTTTGACGGCAGACCGTCCGGCGAGGTTACGAAATACTGGTGCCAACCAGACAACCAATCAAGTTGGCATTTTTCCAGGAATCGAATCCCATGATTTAACCGCGCCATCACCGATCAAACTAAGTGGTGGTCCGCTTCAAATTAATCTGCAATTCGATGAACCACTTTTGTCTTCAGGTAACTCTGATTGGTTAGCTGGAATCCAGATCCAAGGTCTGAAGCCAAAAGAAGAAGGACCAGAAACATTATCTGTAAGTGGAAATGGCGTTGTGGTAATTGGCCATGATGCTGCGGGACTTGCTAAGAATAAATTAATAAAGTTCACCGAAGGCTTAGGCCTTCCGGTAATCGCCGAAGACCCAAGCTCATTCCCAAATGCGATTGCACATGCTTCGATATTTCTCGCGGATGAAAAGGTTCGAACTTATCTAAAGCCAGATTATGTAATTGTTATTGGCCGCACGACCTTATCTAGAAGTGTCAATGCCTTTATTTCCAGCGCGACCAATCAGTATGTTGTTGATGCCAGGACCAAGGATGTTGATACGGCCAGAGTAGCTACAAAAATATTTACCTCACTCCCAAAAGTTTCAATTGAAACAAATAATCCAAGTTGGGTTAGCGATTGGAATGAGGCGGTGCGGCTTAGCCACGAAGCAATTGGTTCACTAAATCTTTGGAATGAACAATCGGCACTTCAATTAATTTGTAAAGAACTACCAAACGATTC
>DAIOGD010000013.1:0-1431 GCA_036745395.1 Candidatus Nanopelagicaceae bacterium
CCGAGCCGAATCAAAATTCTTCAATGCCGAAAAGCTAAATAGCGCCGAACGTTACTTAGCAAAATATGGCCACGGCAAAGCGATCGTCCTTGGACGTTTCGTTCCGGTAGTTCGAGGTTTAGTAAACCCAGTTTCTGGAATGGTGCGAGTCCCATTTAAAGAATTCGCTTTTTGGAATGTTGTAGGCGCCCTTATCTGGACCCAAGTGTTGATCTGGGGCGGTTATGGCGTTGGAAAACAATTTGCCGACACGATCAGCAAATATTTAACTTACATTATCTTGACAATCGCAATCGTAACGATCTTGCCACTTGCACTTGAAATATTTAAAGAATGGCGCTCGCGTAAGCACCTCTCCTAAAATTTTTCTAAATTATTAGTGAGTTAGAGTCCTAAATCAGCTAATTGGTAAGCAGCTAAATATTCCAAACCATTTTCTTTAATTAATGGCGCAGCACCGCGTTCCACAATAACTGCGACTCCGACAACAATTGCGCCGGCTTCTTTCAAAGCTTCAACCGCAGTCATAACCGAACCACCTGTTGTCGATGTATCTTCGACCGCTAATACGCGGCGGCCTTTAACATCTGGCCCTTCAATGCGACGTTGTAGTCCATGTGCCTTTTCAGCTTTGCGAACTACGAAAGAATCTAATTTGCGACCTTGCTTTGCCGCCATATGCATCATCGCTGTTGCAACTGGATCGGCGCCAAGAGTTAACCCGCCAACGGCATCAAAATCCCAATCCTTTGTTAGCTCAAGCATTACTTCGCCAACCAGTGGCGCAGCTTCACTATCGAGTGTTACACGACGAAGGTCGACGTAGTAATCAGCTTCTTTTCCAGAAGAGAGAATTACTTTTCCGTGAACAACTGCCTTATTTAAGATCTGATCTTTTAATTTATCGCGTGAACTCATGCGCCAAACTTTAGCCTTTTTCCTCGTAAACAACGATTGTTGGCTTCGCACGTCTTACTAATCCTTTGGGTGGGTTGGCTTCAAGCAGAGCATCGACTTCTGTGCGTAATTTCGCCATTTCTATCGCCATATTTGCAACCGCGGTCTCGAGTTCGATAATCCGCTTAATTCCAGCAAGATTAATTCCCTCTCCAACGAGTCGTTGAATATTTCTAAGCGACGCGATATCACGAAGTGAATAACGTCGGCCGCGACCAGAAGCACGACCCGGTGAAACCAATCCCATGCGATCGTATTGACGCAAAGTTTGTGGGTGCATTCCAGAAAGTTGAGAGGCAATAGAAATTACATAAACTGCTTCATCATCAGAATGACTTGTGTTATTTACTTCATCAACCATTATGCGCGGGCTTTCTGTGCCAGGTCAGAACGTGGGTCAAAATCTTTTGTTGCCGCAGCAAACTCTTCCAAAGCTTGTTTTGCTTTTCCATCAACACGTTGCGGGACTTGAAT
>DAIOGD010000013.1:1531-5644 GCA_036745395.1 Candidatus Nanopelagicaceae bacterium
TGGCCTGGTGAGCCACGCCCCTTTAATTTGATCTTGGCACCATCGTTGATTCCAGCAGGAACCCGAGTTGTTACAGTTGTTGGGTTGGAACCTTGGGGCGCTAACTTTAAATTTAACTCCGTACCAAATACTGAGTCGCGAAATGAAATTGTCGTTTCAGATTGAAGGTCTGCGCCTCGACGGGCCGCTCGGCCACCACCACCAAAAAGTGTTGAGAAAATATCTTGTGGTGCACCGTTGCCAAATAGATCAGAGAAATCCGCTCCTTGGAATCCGCCATTAAAGTTTGCGCCACCACTTGGGATGCGCCCAGATTTGAAGGCGCTTCGCATTTCATCATATTCGGCGCGCTTCTTATCGTCAGATAGAACTTCATAGGCTTCGGAAACTTCTTTGAAACGTTCCTCTAGCTTCTTGTCACCCTTGGTCTTATCTGGGTGAAGCTCTCTAGCAAGCTTGCGATACTGCTTTTTTACTGCGGAAGCATCGTCGCTTTTCTTCACGCCAAGGATCGAATACAAATCCTTCTCATATAGATCTTTGGCGGCCATGATTACTCCGGATCTGTGACAGCAACCCGAGCTGGGCGAATCACGCGATCTTTAAATTTATAACCAGGTTGAAGAACTTGGGTAACTGAAGTTTCAGTTACTTCACTTGAAGTTGAATGCATTAGCGCTTCATGAATTTGAGGATCAAAAGGCACATTAACATCAGCAAACTTGGTTAACCCAAGCTTTGTTGTAATTGCGGATAGTTGATCAGCGACAGCTTTGAAGCCGCCGGTTAATTCACCATGTTCTTCCGCACGTGCGATGTCATCTAGAACTGGAAGCAGTTCAGCAACAACAAGTGAGGTTGAAATTTCATGAGCGGTTACGCGATCACGATCAACGCGCTTGCGGTAGTTGGCGTATTCGGCTTGTAGGCGTTGTAGATCTGAAGTAAGAGAAGCGACTTCATCTACTACAACCCCGGCTTCGGCTAACGCTTGGTCAACCGCATCAGAGAGCTCTTGTTCAGAGCTCTCTGGTACAGAATTAGTTTCTTCGGTCATTCTTACTCTTCTACGATCTCTGCATCTTGGACACCGTCATCAGCCTTTGCTTCTTCCGAAGATCCAGCTGCGGCATTTGCTGCGTAGAGCGCTGCGCCAAGTTGTTGAGAAAGTTCCGATACCTTTTCAGTTGCACTCTTGATTGCTGAAAGATCAGTTCCTTCAAGTGCCTTCTTTAGGTCGGCAATTGCAGTTTCAACTTCGGCGCGCTTCTCAGCGTTTTCGCCTTCCTTGAACTTATCTTCATTATCTTTCAAGAACTTCTCTGTTTGGTAAACAAGTGAATCACCTGTGTTGCGAACTTCTGCTTCTTCACGACGTTGCTTATCTTCCTCAGCGTGTGCTTCTGCATCCTTCATCATGCGATCAATCTCTTCCTTTGAAAGAGCCGATCCACCTGTGATGGTCATTGATTGTTCTTTACCGGTTCCAAGATCCTTGGCCGATACGTGAACAATTCCGTTCGCATCGATATCGAAGGTAACTTCGATTTGTGGGATACCGCGTGGTGCTGGTGCAATTCCAGTTAATTCGAACATTCCTAGGCGCTTGTTATAAGCAGCCATTTCACGCTCACCCTGGAAGGCTTGAATCTGCACGGCTGGTTGATTGTCATCAGCAGTTGTGAAGATTTCAGAACGCTTTGTTGGGATAGTTGTATTACGTTCGATCAACTTAGTCATAACGCCACCCTTGGTTTCAATTCCAAGTGAAAGTGGGGTTACATCTAGAAGTAGAACATCTTTAACTTCACCCTTAAGAACACCAGCTTGTAGTGCCGCACCAACTGCAACAACTTCATCTGGGTTTACGCCCTTATTAGGTTCCTTGCCACCAGTTAGATCACGAACTAGATCTACAACGGCTGGCATACGAGTTGAACCACCAACAAGAACTACGTGATCGATATCTGCAATTGGAATTCCAGCATCCTTTAGAACTGCTTGGAAAGGCTTCTTGCATCGTTCAAGTAGATCGGCAGTCATTCCTTGGAATTGTGCGCGGGTTACTGTTTCATCTAAGAACAGTGGGTTCTTCTCTGCATCAACTGTGATGTAAGGAAGATTGATTGAAGTTTGTTGTGATGATGAAAGTTCGATCTTTGCCTTTTCAGCAGCTTCACGAACACGTTGCATTGCCATCTTATCTTTTGTCAGATCGATGCCATTCTTTGCAGCGAAAGTCTTTACTAGGTAATCAACGAGTGATTGATCCCAGTCATCGCCACCAAGGTTGTTATCACCATTGGTTGCCTTAACTTCTACAACACCATCGCCAATTTCAAGAAGTGAAACGTCGAAGGTTCCACCACCAAGGTCGAATACGAGAATTGTTTGTTCTTTATCGCCCTTATCCAAACCATATGCAAGTGCTGCTGCGGTTGGCTCGTTAACAATGCGAAGTACATTTAAACCAGCAATCTCGCCGGCTTCTTTTGTTGCTTGACGTTGTGCGTCATTGAAATATGCAGGAACGGTAATTACTGCATCAGTAACAGTGTCGCCAAGGAAAGCTTCGGCATCGCGCTTTAGCTTCATCAAGATACGTGCTGAAATTTCTTGTGGGGTGTATTTCTTGCCATCAATATCCATGTTCCAGGAAGTTCCCATATGGCGCTTTACTGAACGGATTGTGCGTTCAACGTTGGTTACAGATTGACGCTTTGCAACTTCACCGACGAGCACCTCACCATTCTTGGCAAAGGCCACGATTGATGGTGTGGTTCTTGCGCCTTCTGCGTTTGCGATTACTGAAGGTTCGCCACCTTCAAGAACTGAAACGCAACTGTTTGTTGTACCGAGGTCGATTCCGACTGCTCTAGCCATTTATTACTCCTTCTATATCCGGACCGTTTTACGAGGGCCCACCTCTGAATTCTCGAGGCTTGAGTCGGCTCTTGTCAAAAGATTGAGTCGAGCAGGCTCAAGTTGAGTTACTTACTGAACACCAAGGCGGCCCGATCTATTCCCGGGCTGGTCTGTTCTGTGAATTCGTGCGGAGGTTTGGCTCTAGCTATCGAGCGTGCGGCGGCCTTCAAAGGCCCGACCGAGGGTGACCTCATCGGCATATTCCAGATCCCCGCCAACTGGCAGGCCTGAAGCCAACCGCGAGATCTTGATGCCCATCGGTTTTAAGAGTCTTGAAAGGTAGGTAGCGGTCGCTTCACCTTCGAGGTTTGGATCGGTGGCGATGATGACTTCTTGAATTTCGGTTGCACCTAATCGAGTTAGTAATTCACGAATACGTAAATTCTCGGGACCGATTCCATCTATTGGCGAGATTGCGCCACCAAGTACATGGTACTTGCCACGAAATTCGCGCGTCTTCTCAATTGCAATTACATCTTTGCTCTCTTCAACTACGCAAATAGTTGAACCATCACGACGCGGATCACGACAGATGCGACAAAGTTCTTCTTCTGAAAGGTTCCCGCATTCGGTACAGAATTTAACGCGTTCTTTAACGGTACGAAGGACTTCAACTAAGCGAGTTGTATCAACGCGCTCGGATTGAATTATATGAAAAGCGATTCGTTGCGCAGACTTAGGGCCGATGCCAGGCAGACGACCTAATTCATCGATTAAATCTTGAATCGCACCCTCGTACATTAAATAACCCCGGAACTAATTCTTATTAGTTTCGCTAATTACCTTTGCGCCGAGTTCGCGCATCAATAATTCTTGGCCAGAGATTGAATCTGAATCAGTTGGGTCCTCGGTAGTTCGCGCCGATATTGGGGCATTTGCTGTTGTATCAACTACGCATTCGATCTTTAGATCTAAACCGGTTACATCGACAAATGATGCCCGCAAAATTTCATCGCTGCCAGAACGTAGGAAAGAATCGCGAGCTCCGGCATTAATAATTCCAATTGTGATCGCCTTGTCATCAACCGCCAAGACATGTGCGCTGGCACTCAGCAAAGACCAAGTAAGGCGGCGACGCTTCTTAACGTTTTCAATGACATCTGGCCAGAATCTACGAAGGGCTGCTACATCCAATGGTCCAGTTGGTTTATTTGGATTTGGTGTTGGCGGTGCCTGGCGAATTGGTGC
>DAIOGD010000013.1:5744-14761 GCA_036745395.1 Candidatus Nanopelagicaceae bacterium
CCTTTTCAGCAACTTTTTCTTTCTTAACAACCGGTGCTTCAACTGGCTGTTCTGGTTGAGATGTATTTGCAATCGAACCAACTCTTTCAAGTCTTTCAATGCGCGAGACCAAACCAATATCGTCACTTCCAGGCAGAAGTATGCGGCCACAAATGAGTTCCAGCATTAAGCGAGGTGCGGTGGCTCCACGCATAGAAGTAAGGCCGGCCGCAACAATATCTGCGCTTCGAATTAGATTCGCGGTTCCGATTATGTTCGCTTGTCCGCGCATTCGTTCTAATTGATCTTCTGGATACTCGCGCAAAATATGTGAAGCATTATCTTCAACGGCTCCAACAATAATTAAATCGCGAAGTCGCTCCAAGAAATCTTGGGTAAATCTTCTTGGATCATGGCCAGATTCAATAACTCGGTCAATGGTTTTAAAGAGCGTTGCAGAATCTCGGGCCGCCATCGCATCGATAGCTTCATCAAGTAGTGCGCCATCGGTGTAACCAAGTAATTGGATCGCAATCTCGTAAGTAACGCCGCCTTCTCCGGCGCCGGCAAGTAATTGTCCGAGAACTGAAAGCGCGTCGCGAACAGATCCGCCAGATGCGCGAACTACTAATGGAATAACACCTTTAGCGACCTTGATTCCTTCAGCATTACAAATCTTTTCCAGATGCGCAGCCAAGATTCCTGGTGGAACAAGTCGGAACGGATAGTGGTGCGTACGAGAACGAATAGTTGAAATTAATTTCTCTGGTTCGGTTGTGGCAAAAATAAATAGAACATGTGGTGGCGGCTCTTCAACAACTTTTAATAACGCATTCGCTGCGCCGGGTCCGAGTTGGTGAGCCTCATCGATAATGTAAATCTTGTATCTAGAACTTACTGGTGCAAAGAATGCTTTATCTCTTAAATCACGGGCATCATCAACTAATCCATGAGTTGCAGCATCGAGTTCGATTACATCGATTGAACCTGGGCCATTTGCAACTAAATCTTTACACGATTGGCATTCACCGCAAGGAGTTGGTGTTGGACCTTTTTCGCAATTAAGCGAGCGCGCCATGATTCGTGCGCTAGAAGTTTTTCCGCAACCGCGGGGACCTGAAAACAAATAAGCATGATGAATTTTTCCTGATTGCAGAGCATTTGAAAGCGGCTCAGTTACATGCTCTTGGCCAATAACTTCGGCAAAAGTTGAAGGGCGATATTTACGATACAAAGCTAAAGACATCGCACGCTCCAATTCTTTCTAACTCAGTAACCTAATTTTGTTTTATCTTTGACTAATTGGGTCCCTTCGCACACCCGCCAGAGCGCACCTACCCTTGCTGCCTTCCAGCCCTGGGGGAGTTCAGTACGGTAACGCCGTACGAAGGAACTGCGGGTAATCATAGTTATTCGGAGTTATTTGGAGTTAGTCAGGGTTAGTTCGAGTTATGAGAGCAGATACGCTTACGCCCTCGGGAGGATTCGCATAGCGGCCGAGTGCGCACGCTTGGAAAGCGTGTATAGGGAAACCTATCGAGGGTTCAAATCCCTCATCCTCCGCCAGAATTTTCCTCGATAAAGTCTGAGTGGCCTTTAAACGGTCCCTTGATTCACAATTTATAAGATTTCTTGGGTAGCCTTTTTTAATGGGTAAGAAGAAAAAGATCGCAAAAATTAGGCGCTTTAATTTAATCGCAGGAATAGTCCACTTAGTTCAAGCAGTAATAGTTCTATCACTGGCTAATGATTTTTCTTTGCCGATAGTGGCTAGGTATATGGCTGGCCCGCCAGGAAGTTCATTTGCGCAGCCGGTAACAATTTTAAAGACACCAGTTGGAATAACTGTCGCAATCTTTCTTTTCTTGTCTTCCTTCTTCCACTTCTTAGTAATTTCACCAAAATTCTTTAAGCGTTATAGTGCGGGACTTTTAGAGCAAAGAAATTATTTCCGTTGGGTTGAATATTCAATAAGTTCCTCTGTAATGATCGTTCTTATTGCTCAAATCTGTGGTATTTCAGATGTTGCTGGATTGATCGCAATATTTGGGGTAAATGCTTCGATGATTCTCTTTGGTTGGTTGCAGGAAAAATACGAGGAGCCAGGTAGTGCAGGATGGTTGCCATTTATCTTTGGTTGCATCGCAGGAATAGTGCCGTGGCTAGGTCTGGTCTTCTACATTTTCGCAATTGGTGGCCCTGGCGACACAAAAGCTCCAGCATTCGTCTACGGGATCGTTATTTCACTGTTCCTTCTATTTAATTGCTTTGCAGTGGTTCAATTTTTGCAATACAAAAAAGTTGGAAAGTGGGCAGATTATCTACGCGGAGAAAAGACTTACATAACGCTATCTCTGGTTGCAAAATCTGCACTTGCTTGGCAAATATTTGCCTCCACACTAATTAAGTAATTTGTGACCGGTGGTGCATCGGAAACTTTATTAAATCGTCTGCTTTAAAACTTTAAATGTATTATGCGGATCACTCTGCGTAAACCAATCCTTAGAAATTTGGCCGCCTGTGATTGAGGAGCATAGCTAACTCTAAAATTTCGCCATTTTTAGGCATGAAATTTTTATTGATTATTGCCCTTCTTCTTATCGCTCAAATCTCGCCCGCATATGCAAAAAGTCCAGCGCCTAAAGCTCCTTGTCGTCTTGAGGTGGATAACGCACATCTATCATCGAATATTTCAAAAAAGGAAGGAAGGTTGGCAGTTAAAGTTGTTTTCTGGTCGGTGTGCAATTTAGCTCAAGAGAATGTCAGAATTAAATATCAAATAATGAAAACTGGTCTTGATGGGGATCACCAAGTAACCCCTATTTCCTATAAAGAATACTCTTTTGTAGCCGCGAATTCCGAAATTGTTATCCAAGATATTTTTGCATATTGTAAAAACACTCTGCGTACAAATTTTTACGGAAAAGCTAGCGCAACGGCAACTGTGCATGGTGAGAAAGTTTTAGCTCCTGAAGTTAGATCCAAGATAACTGTCCCCCTGAATTGTGGTACTTAAAGTAGAATTTCCAAATGATTGATGGGATTGCAACTAGTTACTTTCGACCTGTCGCAAAAAATAAATCCGTTAGCGCAAAAATAAATTTTCTTCGCAAAGTTCGTTACTGGAAAATCGCCCCATTTTTAAAGCTTTTAAAATGGCGGAAAATTTCCCTGCAAAGCAAAATCTTGCTGAAGAGTGGATTGATCGAATCAACTTTTTCTGGAATTTGTGTTCGATATGAAATCAAGGGCGATGTAGCAACTTTTGATGTTTCACCTGATGGCGGCAAGACCTACTTAAATTACCTTCGTGGCACTCTTGAAGGGCACCCAAAGACTGACACCTTGGATTTAGCTAACTCCATCGCGATGATTGAAGCTATGATCTTTACTGGGTATTGCCTGACTTACTAAATCTCGACGCCGATATACTTAGTTTCAAGGAATTCGTGAATTCCATCGAAACCACCTTCGCGACCTAAGCCAGATTGTTTAAAGCCACCGAATGGTGCTGCTGGATCGGAAATAACTCCGCGATTAATCGCAACCATTCCTGATTCGATCGCTTCAGCTGTTCTAATTGCTCGCTTCAAATCTGATGAATAGATATAACTAATCAAGCCAAATTCAGTGGCATTTGCCAATTGGATTGCTTCTTTATCACTTTCGAAGGTAACGATTGGGGCGACCGGCCCGAAGACTTCGTGGTTAAGTATTGGGTTATCTTTTTTAACCGATAGAACTGTTGCTGGATAAAAAGCACCGACGCCTTCTGGAGTCTTTCCACCTAATTCAATTTTTCCACCGGAAGCTACTGACTGATCTACTAATTCTGCAATTTTATTTCGTTCTTTAATCGAAACCGAGGCGCCAAGCTGTGCCCCATCTTCAAGCCCGGGCGCTACTTTTAGAGCTCCCATGGCCTTAGCAAATTTGGAAGTGAATTCTTCGGCAACGCTCTTTGCCACAATAAATCGATTAGCTGCAGTGCAAGCCGCACCACCATTTCGCATTTTGGCAATCATTGCACCGGCAACGGCATCATCGATATTTGCATCATCTAAAACTACAAATGGTGCATTGCCACCAAGCTCCATCGATGTGCGAAGAACGCAATCTGCAGATTCTTTAAGTAGTACCCGCCCAACTTCGGTTGAACCAGTGAATGAAAGATTGCGAACTCTCGGATCATGAAGAATCTTTGAAATCATTGGGCCGGTTTTTGACGGCAAAATTAAGTTAACTACTCCAGCTGGTACGCCAGCTCGTTCCAAAATATCGATGATTGCTAGCGCGGTTAATGGCGTCTCTGATGCTGGCTTCAAAATCATGGTGCAACCTGCTGCGAGCGCCGGACCAATCTTTCGGGTAGCCATCGCTGCTGGAAAATTCCAAGGCGTTATTAATAATGAAACTCCGATTGGTTGGTGCGTAACCAAAATTCGTTTGTCACCCGATGGGGCTTGTCGGAAATCGCCAGGAGTTCGTACTGCTTCTTCGGAGAACCATCTAAAAAATTCGGCGGCATAGGCAATCTCGCCTTTGGCATCTGAGAAAACTTTGCCGTTCTCGATCGAAGTTAGCTTTGCCAAGTGATCGCTTTCGGCAATCATCAGTTCAAAAGCTTTTCGTAATATTTCTGCGCGAACTCTTGGCGCAGTCTTTGACCAGGTCTTAAAGGCTCGATCTGCTGCCGCTACTGCGGCATCGCATTCGGCATCGCCCGCGGTGGCCACATTCGCAATGACTTCCCCAGTGCTTGGGTCAGTTACTGGGATGCTTCCGTCGCCCTTAACCCATTTGCCATCAATATATAGGTCAGTTTTCAATTGCATGCGGCAAGCATACGCCAGCGAAGGGAAGTAAAATCGGAAGCCTAAAGTGCTTGATTAATGAGAAGAGTGATTTGTGCCTAAATCGTGGACCGATGACGCGCCAGAACCTAAGGTGTTGCAAGAGCATGCTCACCTTGCTGATCCACTCTCTTATAAATTAAAACGTTGGTTTCTTGGTAAAGCTTTAAACCGCCACTCGCTCTCACATCAAAGATTAAAGAAACGTTATGCACTTGGGATTCTTTCTTCAGATTGTATTTCTTCTTCGGCATATGGCTCTGAGCAAATACTCATTGTTTTGATTCCAGCTTTCGGTCTAATGGGTTTCAAACTCTTAATGCCGATGACTTTTGTGATTTTAGGAATTTTGGTTTTACTAACACTCTCTTACAACAACGTTATTTCTAAGTACACAAACTCGGGTGGCGCATATATTGTTGCACGCGAAAATCTAGGGACATTCTGGTCAATTGTTGCGGCTGTTGCGCTAATTCTCGACTACATCGTGACCGTCGCTATCCAATCTGCCGCGGGCATAGTTGCTTTGGTTTCGTTCTTTCCTTCCTTAGCACCATATGTTGTCCATTTGACCATCGCAGTAATTCTCTTCCTAACGTATGGAAATCTTCGTGGCGTTAAAGAAGCCGGAAAGTCATTTGCTTTACCTACTTACCTTTTCGTCGCCTCAATGTTGGTTGTCTTTGCAGTCGGAATTTTTAAAAGTTTCTCTCATCATCTGCCGGTTTTCAGTACTTCAACCGAGGGATTGATGCCGCTTGGTACTGGACACGGACTTCTGGCAATAGCTTCTGTTTTTATTCTGCTTCGTGCATTTGCTAACGGTGGTTCTTCCCTAACGGGATTAGAAGCAATTTCAAATGGTGTTTCATTATTTGAAGCACCTGAAGGAATTAACGCTAGAAAAACTATGTACCTTATGAGTGGACTTCTAGGAACTATGGTCTTTGGTGTTTCCTGGTTTGCCCATTCAATGCATGCAACCCCTTACCAATCTGGTTCGCCTTCTGTTATTTCTTTAATTGCTAAAGGAATTATGGGTGACGGAGTAATTGGACATTTTTGGTATGCCTTCACACAATTTTCAACAATGCTCATTTTGATTGCAGGAGCAAACACCGTTTATAACGCCTTTCCAATCCTAGGTGCGAACATTGCGCAAGATGGTTTTCTCCCCCGCCAGTTGGCCAAACGCGGCCATAAATTGGCGTTTTCAAATGGCATCATCCTTTGTTCTGGGTTCGCAATTGCCTTGGTTTTATTTACAAATGGTTCAGTAAATAATTTAGTTGCGCTTTACGCCCTAGGTGTTTTTACTGCATTTTCCATTACTGGGTACGGAATGTTCGTTCACTATCGAAAGAGTAAAGAGCGAAACTGGCAACTTAAGGGTGCTATCAACATTTCTGCTTCCATAGTTTCAGTACTTGTAGTAATTATTTTTGCCACAGTTAAGTTCACGGAAGGCGCTTGGTTAATTGTTATTGCCGGCCCAACTCTGGTTGCCCTCATGTTCCGATTATCAAGACAATATGAGAAGGAACGCCAAGCTCTTGTACTAACTCAAGAAAAATCTAGAGCTACTTCGATTATTCGCCATAACGTATCTGTCTTGGTTGATAACGTTGACCTCGCAACGGTTGGATCGATTAGATACGCGCGAAGCTTAAATCCACGACATTTAACTGCAGTTCACTTTGTTATTGATGATCAAAGAGCTGAAATTATTTCCAAGGCTTGGGCTGCCAATCCTGCATTAGCAGATGTCCCGCTAGAAATGATTGACTGCCCGGATCGGCGCCTTCCAAACGCCGCGGTGGATTATGCAATCCGTCAGACCGAATCATCAGATGTCGAATTAACTCTTCTCCTACCGCGACGGTCCTATTCTCAATTTTTAGGAAGATTACTTCACGACCGAACAGCGGAAGATATTGCGGCTCCAATTTCGCAACTTTCTAGAGTCGTAGCAACAATTATTCCTTTTGATGTTGAAAAGATTTTAAATAGCCCCGTTGAAGCAAAGACGATATCGGCTCCTGAAATAAAAACTGAAGCGCCTAAGAAATTCCCACTTCCAAAACCAGCTGAAGATTCCACTCCCGTTGGACATTACAATGAAAATATTTTGCCAATCGAGAAAGCAACATGGCGTAGGCGAGCACATATTCGTGGACAAGTAACTTCGATACTAACCGCGCCAAGTGGGGGTGCGCCACGTGTTGATGTTGAAGTTTGGGATACAACTGGCGGAATTACTTTGCAATTCCTTGGTCGTCGTGAAATCGCTGGACTAGAAGTTGGTTCAACCATTTGCGCTGAAGGCATGGTCGGCGAAGATGAAGGTTCTTTAACTATTTTGAATCCTTCATACGAGATCGTCATTTAATAGATATCAATCCAGATGCCTTTAACCTTTAAAACTCACGCGCTAACCGACCTTGGTCTGCAACGTGAAGGAAATGAAGATGCTGCGCTGGTTTCAGCATCAATAATTGCCGTAGCCGATGGCATGGGCGGCCACGCAGGCGGCGAGGTGGCGGCAAGTATTGCAATTAAGGCGCTTGCTGATTTGATCCCAGTCTTTAACGATAAAAATATTGATGACGACTCAAAAGAGGATCTCCTTCTAAATCTTCCCTTTGAGATTGATCAGCAAATTTCCGAACGATCCAAGGCCGAACCAGAATTATCTGGAATGGGAACGACCCTTACCGCTCTATACCTGGCAGATAAGGCAGTTCAACTTTTGCATATTGGAGATTCCCGTTGTTATGCACTTTCAAATGGGAAGTTAAAGCAACTTAGTTATGACCATACGGTGATGCAAGAACTAATTGATCAAGGTCGTTTAACACAAGATGAAGTTGCAAGCCATCCACAACGTTCGCTTTTAACCCAAGCGCTCATGGGTGATTCGGGGATTGATCCAATTCTCCTGGTGCACGAAGTAAATGTTGGCGATCAATTCCTACTTTGCAGCGATGGCTTAACTAGTTTTATATCAGATTTAGAGATTTCAAAACTAATTAAGAAATATGAAGGCGATGAACTCCTGGGCCAATTGCTTGAGGCAACAAAGGCAAAGGGTGCACCTGATAACGTAACAATCCTTATTGCTGAAATCGTGGATGCAAAAGATAACGGTCAAATTGAATTGATCGGAGCCGCCAGTGAACTCAATTAATAAAGTATTTGGCAATCGCTACGAAATAGGAGCGATGATTGGCACCGGTGGCATGGCCGATGTTTATCTTAGTGAAGATCGCAGACTTTCCAGAAAAGTTGCGGTAAAAGTTCTTCGAAGCGATTTAGCTAAAGATCCATCATTCATCTCGCGCTTTAGAAAAGAAGCGCTTGCAGCCGCTGGGTTAAATCATCCTGGAATTGTTGCGGTCTATGACTCGGGTGAAGAAGGAAATAACTCTTACATTGTTATGGAACTTGTTAGCGGTGTATCGCTTCGAGATATGTTAAAGAGTCACACTCCAATTACAACCGAACGTTCGCTCGAAATCGTTTTAGGTGTTCTAGCAGCGCTCGAATATTCACATCAAAATGGAATCATCCATCGCGATATCAAGCCCGGAAACATTATGTTGACCGAGAGCGGCGATGTAAAAGTTATGGACTTTGGAATCGCACGCGCTATGGATGACATCGGCGCAACGATGACAAATACTTGGAACGTTGTAGGAACCGCCCAATATCTCTCACCAGAACAAGCAACCGGAGAAGTGGCTGATCTGCGAAGTGATATCTACTCAGTTGGTTGTTTGTTATATGAATTGCTTACTGGAAAGCCGCCATTTACTGGTGATACTCCGGTTGCAATCGCCTACCAACATGTATCCGCGCAATTAACACCGCCATCGCAACTAAACCCAGAACTTGACGAAGGTTTAGACACAATATTGTCCGTAGCGTTAGCTAAAGATCCACGCGATCGCTACCAAAGTGCACAAGCCATGCTCGATGACATTCAATTAGTAATTGATGGACAACCTGTAACAACAAAGATTGCACGTATCTTGCCAAAGCGAAGTAAATTTATAATGGCTGGTGCCGGATTAACATTTGTAGCGCTTCTTGCTCTTGCCTTTACCTTTATGGGCGGAAAAGCAAGTGGACCAGTAATTCAAATTCCAAATGTCGTTGGATTAACCCAAGATCAAGCTAGCTCGC
>DAIOGD010000014.1:0-3922 GCA_036745395.1 Candidatus Nanopelagicaceae bacterium
AACCAATACCGCGCTATAGCCAATTACTCGGTTCCAAAATGAAATAGTTCCAAGAACTATTTCCACTGCCCATTGTGGGTAGGTCCCGGTGACGCTAACAATGATCCAAGCAACAAAAGTAACAACTATTGCAGCTAGCGAGTAAAGAATCCCAACTAGATAAAGTGGAATAGCTAAGAACCATTTAACCAATGGCAAGCCACGGTTTAGTGCCTTTCCACCATCAACATCTGGAACTAAAACGACAACCTTTGGATTTGCTTCGATTGATGGAAAATCATCAGTAAGCAAGAGTGCATATGCGGCAATACGGGCGTTTAATTCAAGCATCGCAATATTGAAACTGAAGGCATAACTTGGGTAGATGCCCCGAATCAAAAGTGAGAGAACTACCGGAAGAACAATTATTCCCCCTATAGAAATTCCCCAATGAGCCATCTGTGTGAAAGTTGAGGCAAAAATAACTACCGGAAAAATTAGTATCCAGCGAAAGAAGGCAGTCGCTCGATTTCGGTTTGTAAGTTGAACATCAATAATTGTTTCTACTTGAGTTCTCATTTGATCCTCCATTATTTCAAGTGAGCGTTTTACTTCTTTTTATTATCTAGTTCTTTTATTAACTTAAATTGTCCATCACCAAGTTGACCTTGGGCGGCATAAAGTTCAAGCTTTTCACGGGTATCGGCGATATCTAGATTACGCATGGTTAGTTGACCAATTCGATCCTCGGGGCCAAAGGCGGCATCCTCGGTCCGTTCCATTGAAAGCTTATCTGGGTGATAACTAAACGCAGGTCCTGAGGTATTAACGATTGAATAGTCATCTCCGCGACGCAAACGAATAGTCACTTCACCAGTCACCGCAGAAGCAACCCAGCGCATCAAAGATTCACGAAGCATTAATGATTGTGGATCAAGCCAACGACCTTCGTATAGCAAGCGACCAAGGCGACGACCTTCGGCATGGTAATTAGCAATAGTGTCTTCGTTATGAATAGCGCTAATCAATCTTTCATAAGCAATAAACAAAAGGGCCATTCCTGGCGCTTCGTAAATTCCACGGCTCTTCGCTTCGATAATACGATTTTCAATCTGGTCGGACATTCCAAGACCGTGGCGGCCACCGATCTTGTTAGCTTCTTGCATCAAGGCAACAGAATCTAGAGCTTTGCCGTTGATTGAAACCGGACGACCCTTTACAAATTCGATCTTCACATCTTCGGTTTCGATCTTTACATTCGAATCCCAAAAAGCAACTCCCATAATTGGTTCGACAAGTTCGACTGATGTATCTAGGTGTTCCAACCGCTTTGCTTCGTGGGTTGCGCCGAGAATATTGGCATCGGTCGAGTAAGCCTTTTCCGTGCTATCGCGATATGGCAGGTTATTTTCAACCAACCATTCAGACATCTCTTTGCGGCCACCAAGTTCGGTTACGAAATCGGTATCAAGCCAAGGCTTATAAATTCTTAGATTTGGGTTTGCAAGTAATCCATAGCGATAGAAGCGTTCAATATCGTTTCCTTTATAGGTTGAACCATCGCCCCAAATTGAAACATTATCTTCAAGCATGGCTCGAACTAGAAGTGTTCCGGTTACTGCGCGTCCAAGTGGCGTTGTATTGAAGTAAACCTTGCCACCAGATCTAATATGAAAGGCGCCGCATGCGATTGCAGCAAAGCCTTCTTCAACCAAAGCTTGTTTGCAATCAACTAAGCGTGAACCTTCGGCGCCATATTGTTTTGCACGACCTGGAACTGAATCAATATCTGGTTCATCGTATTGACCAAGATCGGCAGTGTAAGTAAAAGGAATTGCTCCTTTAGATCGCATCCAAGCCACCGCCACAGAAGTATCAAGGCCGCCCGAAAAGGCAATGCCGACTCTTTCTCCGACTGGAAGCTTTGCTAAGACTTTGGACATGGCCTAAGCCTACGGCATTGTCAAAGGCACTTTAACTATTTATTCGAGCACAGAGGTCCGAAGGATCTCTGAAAGTGCAAATTTATGTAGCGATTGAATTGGGAAATCGATAAGTTCATGGATTTTTTTGGCGGAAACTTTCGACTCGATGAATTTTGGTTCAGTGATCAATGCAATCAATTCAGAGGACGGAAATGTCATTTGGTGATTTCCGGAAATCCGATTTTGAATTGCGGTTGCCCGATAGATAATTGCATCGCGCGCAATTGCTAAGGCGCCAAAATCTTTCTCAGCGTGATATTTTTCAAAGAAATCCAAGGCAAGAGTTAGTTCCTTTATATCTGAAATCAATAAATTTAACTGATCAGAATCGCGCATATGGCCAGCATGACCTGAATTATTTGATCCGCCTAAGCCGTTATCCATAGTTATTGAATTATCTAACAACGTTCCGATATCCACAACTTCTAAAGTGCGATCGATGTTATGTCATCGGAATCTGCAAGTATCCAGCCATGAATCAAATTGAACTTCACCAAGAGAGTGAAGTGGGTATTGATGCAGAAAACTTAGAACCGCTTACTCCAAACGAGATGCGCGTCCATCAAATCCTGAATTCAGATCCGAGACCTGAGCACTTTGCCGAGATGATAAATATTGATCCAGCCAAACTTCGCAAAAAGTCGCGTTTTGAACATTTGGATGGAATGAATAAGTTACTAAATTATTTTAATTACTTCCGCACTATTTCAGTTGCAACAGCCGTCGGACATGGCGAGGATGGTCCGGTTGATATATTTGATGGTGCGCCTCAGGCTGAACGGGAAGATGTATCTTCAACACTCAATCTCTCACCAATGAGCGCGCACCGTCTCATTGAAGATGCCAAGACCATTACAACTCATCTCCCGGAAACTTTGGAAGCGCTGAAGTATGGCGAAATTTCCCAAGCACATGCCAGCATCATTGCCCAACAACTTGCACCGCTTATTGAAAAGGGTGCCGACCCAATCATCCTCGCAGAATTAGAATCTAAGGCGGTAACTTTTGCTGAGTCACACACTCCAGCCGAAGCCAAACGCCAATTAATTAATCGAGTTGCGGCGCTCGATGAACGAGGATTTGAGGATCGGGTTGAGGATGCAAAAAAGCAAAGATATGTCCGCTTAAAACCAGAAGAAAACGGAATGGCCTCCATTTATGCATTACTTCCCGCAGAAGATGCAAAGTTGGTTATGGAAGTTATAAATGATTGCGCAAAGACGGCCCAAGATCGTCACCTTGAAAACTTGCGCGCAACAACAAATAATTCTGAAGAAGATTTTCAACTACTTAAGAAATTAGATGAGACCTCAATTGATACTTTTAGAGCTGATGCGCTAAGTGAAATTGCAACAAAATACTTAACCAATAACGTGAATCCGAATCTAAAGGATCGAAAGCCAGTTTTATTACAACTTACAATGGATATGGCAACTCTCATTGGTCTTGATGAAAAACCAGCTCAACTCGTAGGTTACGGGCCGTTACCTGCTTCCCTTGCGCGAATACTCGCCGCTGATGCAAAGTGGCAAAAATTTATAGTTGATCCACTGACCGGAAATCTCATTAATTATGGGCGCAAAGTTTATGAACCGCCCCAGGCACTTAAAGATTTCATAATTGCCCGCGATCAAACTTGTAGATTTATTGGGTGCGCCCAACCAGCCAGGCGGTGCGACTTAGACCATGCAGTTCCTTGGGAAGAAGGCGGTGAAACTTCGCCAGAAAATATGGGGGCTCTTTGCCGTCGCCACCACCAACTAAAAACACATGGTGGTTGGAAATTAACAAGTCACCCCGACGGGTCTTGCACTTGGGTAAGTCCACGAGGAAAAGAATTCTTCGTGCCAGTTAAGCCGATGAATCCTGCGGCTTGAAATAAACAAAAACGATCGATGCCAGTCTTCGATCCGCGGAAGTAAAAAAGTTCGCCGACTTTGAGCGAGAGAGCAAAACTT
>DAIOGD010000014.1:4022-9988 GCA_036745395.1 Candidatus Nanopelagicaceae bacterium
GTCGTGGAGGTTTCGTGCAAAAAGCGCACTCAACCTTCCACTCCTCGCTCGGCAGGGATAGTTGGTTTTTTAATGTCGTGGAGGTTTCGTGCAAAAAGCGCACTCAACCTTCCACTCCTCGCTCGGCAGACAAAAATGTAAACATTTTTTCTGCCTCGCTCGTTGTGGAGGTGCCGGGAATCGAACCCGGGTCCTCTAGTACTGACATAGGGCTTCTACGGGCGTAGTGCTCAAGTCGTTTTCTCAGTTCTGACTCTCACGAACACATGTAGTCAACGAACTCAGTTACAGATTGATTTCCTCAACTATGTCCATAACACCATAATCAAGTGAGCTCTCTAGCGACGCTAACATCCAAGTCGAGAGCGCTCTTGGGTTAACGGATTCACTTAAATCGCTTAGGCAGCGATAGCGAAATCAGCGGCAGTTGTACTGGCGCTTATAGTTTTGCCAGGGTTATTGGTTTACGAGATCATCCCGGCTTCCTCGGCCCGCTTCACCTATCCCAACATCTAAAGTCGAGACCGTTCACCCCCATGGGTTTATTCATGAAGCTGTGAAGCTTTCTATATTAAGTTTTTTCCAAACGTTTTACAGGTCTAAGTGTAAGACCTGCGTCAGATTTAACCTAAAGCCAGTAAAAAATATCCCGCAATGAAACGTCGGGGTGGAGCCCCGAGTCCTTTTGATCGAGGGGTCCACCACCACGGCTTCATGTGGAATATTTTGAAGGCTGGAACTTATCCCTGATCTTTGCCCGAAGTGCGACGCGAAAGCTCGCGAGTGATCTCCCGATTGGCTTGTTGCTCCATAAGAGTGGCGCGCTTGTCATGTGCTTTCTTACCTTTTGCCAGCGCTAACTCAATCTTCGCTTTTCCATCTTTAAAGTAAAGTGAAAGTGGCACGAGAGTTAAACCACCTTGCTTTGTTACGGCGGCTAATTTGTCAATCTCTTTGCGATGCAAGAGAAGCTTTCGTTCTCTCCGCGGAGGATGGTTGTTCCAAGTTCCTTCGGTGTATTCCGGAATATGAACTCCACTTAACCAAAGTTCCCCGTTATTCACCATTGCAAAGCCGTCGACAAGCGAGGCTCGTCCGGCACGTAGTGATTTAACTTCGGTGCCCGATAGAACAATTCCACATTCAAAAACTTCTTCAATAGAGTAGTCATGGCGAGCTTTTTTATTTTGGGCAATTAATTTCTTGCCTAGTTCTTTAACCATATGACCACCCCATTTCCTAAATAATCTTTATCTCCCCAAATATTGAGGATTACAGGTCTCTACAGATCTCTACAGGACCAAGGGTACTTGAGTGGTTACAGCTATTTGCTTGAGGAAGAGCTTGTTCCCTTTTCAAATGAGCGCAAGCCTTGGAGAACCGCCAAAGCCTTCGAGATTTCGGTCGTTTCGGGCACCAACAAATCAGGTCCGATACCGACTTGATCAATTATGTGACCAGATGGAGTTCGATATTTTCCGACAGTAATTTCTAGTTTTGATCCATCAGACAAGGTAATTACTTCCTGGACACTTCCCTTGCCATAGCTTTGTTCGCCAAGAATTACTGCGCGATTGCGGTCTTGAAGCGCTCCGGTTAAAGCTTCGGCCGAGCTTGCTGTTGATCGGTTAATAAGAACGGTCATTGGTGCAATATCTGGATTGCTATTTGTAGAACTTAGAACGATATCGGATTCACCTTTACGAGAATAGGAAACTATTGCTCCTTGATTTAAGAATAGGGACCCCAATCCTTGCGCCTGGGAAATTAAGCCACCTGGATTATCGCGAAGATCAAGAATAATTCCACGATCGTGACGATAATTGTTTAGCGCGGTTGTCACATCGGTAGTTACATTTTGGGTCATAGCTGAAACCTGGATGTAAACAATTCCGGGCGCGATTTGATTTGCGACCACATCTCCGCTTAATACAGAAGCTCTTGTCACTGTTACTTGGAATCCCTTTTGATTTCGCGTTAGCGAGATGGAAACGCTTGTACCGGCATTACCCCGAAGTGCGGCTACTGCCGTCGCCACCGAAGCACCGTCCATTGAAACACCATTGACTTCATTCAATGTATCGAGGACTTTAATTCCGGCTTGGGCTGCTGGTGAATTTGGCGAAATACTGGAAACTTCTAATACCCCGGATGAATTCTTGCGAAGCCATATTCCAATTCCGCTGTATCGACCTTGAAGAGATTGCGAGAATATTTTTGCAGTGTTAGTTGGAAAGTAGTTTGCCCATTGATCGCCTGTTGCTTTTAGTACTGCATCAATTGCAGCCCGCTGAAGAACATCTTTACTGGCTCCACGAGCATCCTTCTCAAGGACTTTACCGATTGCCTCGTCAACTGGTGATTTGTGTCGAGCTTGACCTACTTGATCGCCAATAGCAAAAGCGATGATTAAAGCGATACTTAGGAACGCTGCGCCCGCATTAAATTTTGATCCTCGATAATTCCGAGCAACTTGTGAAAGCCAAGTACGTGGGGTGGACACTTGGTAATTCTCTCTACAAAATTACAAATTGGCAAAGCCTCAAAATTTAATGAATATTTATACGTTAAATCTCTAAATATTGATCAAACTTGCAGGTGCTTGCGCAAAGTAAAGATCGATGATGCCATCGAAACAACCAGACCTGTTAGTAGTAACAAAAGCGATGCAACCCATACATCTGACCACCTAAAGAATTGGGTGAAGCTCAGAAGTGGCGCCACCTTCGTATCAATTAAGAATTTAAAAGCCGCAAGCATTCCAGTGGAAACAACCCAACCGACAATTGCTGAGAAAACACCTTCAAGTAAGAATGGAAGTTGAATTGAAAATGATGACGCACCAACAAGTTTCATGACACCTGTTTCACGCCGGCGATTGAAAGCCGCAATTCGCAAGGTATTTGAAATTAATAATGCCGCGGTTAGAACCGAAGCAAAACCAATCCCTAGCGCACCATCTCGAAGCACTCCAAGTAACTTAAAGAATTTTTCAAGGATTGTTCGTTGATCCTGGACCGAATCAACACCCGGGCGTCCAGCGAAAGCACTTTGAACGACAGCAAACTTCATTGGGTCTTTTAATTTGACTCTGAAAGATTCGGGTAATTGATCCTGTGAAACGTTTTGTGCAATCGCAGAGCCCTTGAATCGTTCTTGGAAATGTTGAAACGCTTCCGCCTGTGATTCGTAATAAACGGTTTGTACGACTGGCAAAGCTTTAAGGTCGGCTTGAATTGAATCTCTTTGTGGTTGGGTCACTGGCCCCGAAGCACATGAAGGTGATTCGGAAAGTGTTCCGCAAAGGAAGACTGAAACTTCGATCTTGTCATACCAATAATCCTTCATCACTCGCACTTGAGAATTAGCTAACAAGCCGATTCCAAGCAAGGTGAGAGAGATGGCAACGGTAATCATTACCGCAAATGTCATAGTTGCGTTTCGGCGTAAACCAATGCGTACTTCTTTAAATAAAAATCCGGCTCTCATTTTCTGTCCCTACCCCGCGTATCCATAAACACCACGTACTTGATCACGAATAACGTGACCGCCTTCAAGTTCAATAACGCGCTTACGCATTGAATCCACAATTTTGGAATCGTGTGTCGCCATAACGACAGTTGTTCCCTCGCGATTAATTCTGTCGAGAAGTTTCATGATTCCAACACTTGTTGCCGGATCTAGGTTTCCAGTTGGCTCATCCGCAATCAATATTGCTGGACGGCTCACATACGCGCGAGCAATTGCTACGCGTTGTTGTTCGCCACCAGATAATTCGGAAGGACGTCGATCAGCCTTCTCTTCAAGTCCTACTAATTCAAGAACTTCTGGCACTTCGCGATCAATCTCTTTTTGTGAATAGCCAAGTACGTGGAGAGTGAATGCAACATTCTCAGAAACCGTTTTATTTGGAAGCAAACGGAAATCTTGGAAAACAGTTCCGACTTGCCGGCGAAGTTCCGGGACTTTATGCGCTGAGAGAGTATTTAAATCTTTTCCGGCAACAATGATGTTCCCAGAAGTTGGTCGTTCTTCGCGAAGAACTAATCGAAGAAAGGTTGATTTTCCAGAGCCAGAAAGACCGACAAGGAATACAAACTCGCCTTTCGTAATTTCCAGGTCTACTGAATCAAGGGCAGCGCGTTCTTGCTTTGGGTAAATCTTGGTTACATTTTCAAACCGAATCATGGCTACCTCCTTATGGCTGGAAGTTTATGGTGGCGATGCGACATTCGAGAGGAATTACGCGCCTGTATTGCTGAGAGATTTAGCCTATCTGAGCGTATTTTGCGAAAAGTTTTTTTATTGTGAACTGCTCTTTCGCCATTTGATACCGGCCTCAATGAAGCCATCAAGATCGCCATCCAATACTGCTGCAGGATTACCGACTTCAAAATCAGTACGAAGATCTTTAACCATTTGATATGGCGCAAGTACATAGGAACGCATTTGATTTCCCCATGAACCAGAGTTATCTCCTTTAAGCGCATCAATTCTTGCTCGTTCTTCTTGGCGACGTCGTTCAAGAAGTTTCGATTGCAAGACTGCCATCGCCGTAGCTTTATTTTGAATTTGGGAACGTTCATTCTGACAAGAAACGACTATGCCCGTAGGGATGTGTGTAATTCGAACAGCCGAGTCAGTTGTATTAACACCTTGGCCACCTGGCCCAGATGAACGATACACATCCACTCGAATTTCCTTTTCATCAATCTCAATGTGGTCACTTTGTTCAACCACTGGAACTACTTCCACTCCAGCAAACGATGTGTGGCGGCGAGATTGTGAATCGAAGGGTGAAATACGAACCAATCTATGAGTACCTTGTTCCACTGAGAGAGTTCCGTAGGCATACGGCGCACTTACTCGGAAGGTAGAAGATTTAATTCCGGCTTCTTCGGCATATGAAGTTTCAAGAACATCGACCTTATATTCATGGCGTTCGCAATACCGCAGATACATTCTCATCAACATTTGCGCCCAGTCGGCAGCTTCGACACCACCTGCTTCAGATCTAACCGTTACTAAACAATCGCGGTCGTCGTATTGGCCATTAAGAAGGGTTTGTACTTCTAAATCTTTAATTGACTTCGTTACATCATCTAACTCTGTTCCGGCATCAGCAAGT
The DNA here is from genome assembly GCA_036745395.1 of Candidatus Nanopelagicaceae bacterium. Taxonomy (GTDB): domain Bacteria; phylum Actinomycetota; class Actinomycetes; order Nanopelagicales; family Nanopelagicaceae; genus AAA044-D11. The sequence continues at coordinate 9,151 of DAIOGD010000014.1, forward strand.
GCACTTTGATCTTTCTCTTCATTTGCTAATTCCAGAAGCAGTGGAATATCTTCAAGGCGACGTCGAATAGTTGTTGCTCTATTTAAAGTGGCTTGAATTCTTGAAAGCTTGCTTGTAATTACTTGAGCTTTCTCCGGGTCGTCCCAAAGATTTGGAACCGATGCCTCTTCTTCAAGTTTGGCAAAGTCTTCACGTAACTTCGGAAGGTTTAAAACCTGTTCAATTGCTGAAAGGGTCACGCGAAGCGCATTAACTTCTTCCAAGTACTCGCGTGCGGCCATGCCCTAAGGGTAATGGGAATTATTTAACTACCGAACCGGCACCCACTGAAGCCTGAATTGAAATGGATTTACCTACAAGATTATTGATAATCGGAAATCTAACTGCAGGCGCAATGCTGGCAGAGATATCGGCCAAGATCTGATCGCCTTGGCAACTAAAACTATTTACTGAAACCGAACTTTCGCGGAGCGCGGCTTGGGCAATTTCGCTTTGAAATTTAGAAGTCGCCAGGGTGCAATCTATAGGCACTAAGGCACCGGCGTTGGAGACGCCCTCGTTGTAATAGCGAGCTTGATCAAGAGATTGAGCAGCGATTGAAACCGCACTCTCACCAATGGAAGTCAATTCTCTCTTAGCTAAATATGCATCTGATAGGTCAATTATCCCAAGTGAAAGCGTTAATAGAATTATAAACAACCCCATAATTAGAATGGAAATTGAGCCAGCATCGTCAGATATGAGAACTAAAAATGGGTTTTCTTTGCTTATAGATTTCTTGACTGTTGGCAATGCTTTTGTTGGCAATGCTTTTGTTGAATTCTTGATCATTGACTTC
>DAIOGD010000014.1:10088-11709 GCA_036745395.1 Candidatus Nanopelagicaceae bacterium
TGTTGGCAATGCTTTTGTTGGCAATGCTTTTGTTGAATTCTTGATCATTGACTTCGCCAACTATCAACAATCTGCGTTGCGCTCGAATGCGCACTGGTTTTGCCACCGTTTGAGCGAAGCGTTACATCAACTTTTATTCGAGCTCCTGGAGTCAGACAAGGCTGTTCTGAGCAGGTGATGTTTACATCGGGATTGATATCTATTTTTGCTGGCAGGAAAATTCGTTCGGCATAACTTTGTGTTAGTTCAGCAATTCGCGGGGCAACGTCTGCCTCATCATTTGTAGTTACGTAAACGCGGGCTACCTCTCTCGAAAAAATTCGAGCTTCGTACTGAATATTTGAACTTTGATTGATAGTAGTTAAATAAATTGCCATCGGCACGAACAAAGGCAGGGCAAGAATTATAAATTCAATTATGGCTGAACCACTTTCATCACCCAGCAAATGGAAAATCTTCATGGTACCCGTGCAATTTCTGACTCGTCTGCGACCTTTGACGGACTTAGGGTTTTTAAATGTTAGGAAATCCTTAATTCGAAATTTTCTAACACTTTTCATCAAAGTCACGAGTGCGCCTAATTACTTTCATCGACAGTTATGCCCGTAGCAATAAAAGCATCTTGGCCTAACAGAAGCGGGGTCAACCGTGGAGTTTGCGCTTTGCGAGTTCCGAGAATCAATGAACCTCCACCCGTAAGCGGAAGAGAATCGATCGAAGTCGATGTTGCCATTGTTGGCGATAAAGAGTTTGAACCATTTTTAACTGAATTTGCGGATCCATAAAGTGAACTCTTGGTTATCTGATCCTGCACTCCAGAAAGAGCAGAAGTTCTGCCCATTACCGATGCCGAAATTTGCAGAACTGTCAGAAACAGAAGTAGTAGAGGAATCATCGTTAAAGCACTTTCAATGGTTCCCGTCTCGCATGTAATTTTCTCGCGCCAAGTTCTAATTGCTTCGGTATCGCACGTAATTTTCTCGCGCCAGGATCTGAGAATTTTCTTCATCTAATTGAATTCATATTGTCGAGCGAATTCTTTAGGATCGAAGAAAGTCGCGGCTCTGCCACGGTCCAGATGCCTGTAACAAGCCCGGTAGTCATCAAAACTACGAGCACCCATCCGGGCACATCGCCACGTTCTTCCGCGAGAAAATTTTGAACCTTGACCGTGGCTTTTAGCAGCCCATCACCAAATAGTGCACCGTTAGGAATTCTAGAGTTGCGTCCAAAACTACTTGGGTGGGCTTTGATTGATTCGGCAATTGCTAACTTTCTTGATTCTTCCCGAGTTTTTAATTCTTCCCGTGCAATTTTGCGAGCAATTCTTAGTGAAATATCTGTGACTGCACCTTCTTTACCGCTTTCTGCCATTTTTTCTTCCCCTCGTAATTCATCAACTTCGGACTGGAAACGAATACCTCTAAACATCAAAATCAACCTTTCTTGTTTTTCGGGCGTGGATTGTTTTTCGGGCGTGGATTGTTTTTCTGCTGCAAATAATTTTGGGAAACTTTTCGATTCAAATTTACGATTTGGAACGCCCAATTCTCGAACAATCCAAGCTTCCTTAACTTGGATAGCTCCAGCCCTGTTAATGAACTTGCCCTGTTGAAATGCA
>DAIOGD010000014.1:11809-14346 GCA_036745395.1 Candidatus Nanopelagicaceae bacterium
TTCCTTAACTTGGATAGCTCCAGCCCTGTTAATGAACTTGCCCTGTTGAAATGCAATTAGATCCGAATAACTTGAGACTCGAATGTATTTCAATCCAAATTTATTAATTCCTTATCGCTGATTAACTCTTCATCTTCGTCACCCAATCCCTTGTCCAAGTGAGACAAACGAAGGCCAAAGCGCGAAGATCACCGATATTGGAAGGATTAGGAAAATTACCGGAATCATTAAAGCGACTTCCGCCTTACCTGCCGCCGAGAGCATCGCCGCATGATCCTGTTGTCGCACTTCCTTAACATGGCTATGCAAAATTTCCGAAAGCGAAGTACCGCGTTGAGTAGCCAGAACTAAAGTGTCCGCAAAGCGACGCAGAATTGTTGAAGAAGTTGCAAGTGAGAGCCTTTCAAGAGATTGAGTTAGATTTTCACCATTTCTCATCCGCTCCAAAACTCTTTCAAATTCTAAAGTTAGCTGACCGGTGGATCTGGAAACGATTGATTCCAATGCAAGGGATGGACTTTCGCCCGATGAAACTAAAATCGTAAAAAGTTCTATTAATTGTGGAAATTCGCTTTCGGCTATCAATTGTGAATTTTTTACTTTCCGGGCGCTACTTGTTTTCTCCCAATATCGATAAATGAAAAGAACACAAAGCAAAAGAATGATTGTCCCAAGACCGCTTCCGGCTATTACAAGAAGTAGGAGTCCTATGCCAAAGTAAATACTGATTCGATTTAACCGTTTTAGATCAACTTCGCCATCCGCTTGCGATGACTTTTTTCTGCCTTTACCAATCTGTTCTTGCCGAAAATTTTCATGAAAGAGTTGTAGCGGATCCATATTCTCACGAGCCAAAAGATAGATTCCAAGAACAAGTAGGGGCGAGAGGAAAAGAAAGATGAGAATCGTTTTCATCTGATTCATAACTCGCTACCTCTTCCAAAAGTGGTTTTAGCCATCCGAGAGGCGCCTGCTTTTTTCAACGCAAAAATTCGGGGAACTTTTCTAATTCTCCCCACCCGCTCCATCCAAAGATAGGCAACAACGGTGAGCAAAACACCCAATAGCAAAACGCCAACTCCCGATCCTGTTGCGTAAGCCGAAACGGTATTTGGTTGTGAGGCAAGTATTAACAGCAAAATCCACGGAGCGATTGCTGCAAGTGCAGCAGAATTTTTTATCCAGCCATGTTTTGCATTTATCTCATTTCGCAGAGCTAAATCTGTTCTAACGTAATCACTTAAAGTCCTCAGGGTCATATTCATATCTCTGCCACCGGAACTCTTTGCAAATCGCAGCACTTCACAGACCTGATCACAGGTGCTATTTGCAAATTGAACTTTTAATAGCTCCAGTGCATTTTCAAAAGTTCCTCCGTTAATCAGCGAATGTTGAACTGAGGCGAAGATGGGGCGAGTTTTAATTGGTCCGCGATTTCTTAGGTCGGCAAGCGTTTCGGCAAGTGAAAGGCCAGAAGATATTCCAGAGATTATGTGATCCAAGATTTCTGGCCACAAGCTCTCAAGCTCGCGAAGTGAATTCTCATCTTTCATGCGCAAGAGCACTGTCGGAAGGACGCTACATATCAATCCGAATGCAATTCCAATTGTGACTGAGCTCGTAGAAATCGTTGCAGCAACGAACCCTGTAACAAATCCAAAAGCAGCAAAGACAAGTCCCTTAACCTTGCGATCTGAGGAAAGTTTAAGAATATCTAATTTTGAAAGATCTAATTTTGAAAGATTTGATTGCAAAGGATCAAAATTTCTCATTTTTGGGCTCCTCCGAGAATAAGTCTTGGATTCAAAAGTCCCGCTTCATATTTGCCACTCTTCTCGCCTTTGCTTCCAGCAACGAATTTATAAACTGGCTCGATTTCAACCCGGTCTGCCTCAATTCGACCAGTTACATGCTCGATCTCCATGACTCTTCGAAAACCATCTGTGGCAATTGAAAGATGGACTACCAAGTCGATCGCCCCTGCAACAACTGGTGCAATAAAGCGATGCGAGATATTTTCACCTGCCAATAGCGGAAGAGTCTGAAGTTTGGCAATGGCATCACGTGCCGAATTTGCGTGAATCGTTGCCATTCCCGGTAAGCCCGAGTTCAATGCAATCAATAGATCAAGCGCCTCGGCTTCACGAATTTCGCCAACCACTAGTTGTGAAGGTCTCATTCGAAGTGCTTCCTTGATCAATCTGCGTAATGGAATCTCACCTTCGCCTTGCAAATTTGCCGGTCTAGTCTGAAGTGCAATGCAATCAGGAATTCTTGGGCGCAATTCAAAAACTTCTTCAATCGTTATCACTCGACTCTTCAAAGGCAGGGCACTTACTAAGGCATTAAGCAGGGTGGTCTTTCCTGCTTGTGTTGAGCCACTAACCAAAATATTTAAGCCTGCATTTACGCAATCATTTAGAAAAGTCGCAATCTCCTGGCTCATCACATTTAAAGCAGCTAAATCTGAAAGTGATTTCCCGCGAATTAAATGTTTTCGAATATTTACCGCCCAATGCTTTGCGGTGACTTCCGGG
>DAIOGD010000015.1:0-14306 GCA_036745395.1 Candidatus Nanopelagicaceae bacterium
CTGTCGCTCTGATCATAAATTGTGAATGAATTGGAATAACCAAGCTTTGCCGCTTCTTGGCGAAGGATTCGAACGCATGCTGAGTGAAATGTCGAAACCCAAATTGCCTTTGCGCGGTTCCCGACTAAATCAGCAACGCGCTCTTTCATCTCTGCGGCGGCCTTATTGGTAAAGGTAATCGCCAAAATCTCAAAGGGAGCGACATCTCTTTCTGCCAAGAGATATGCAATTCGCCGAGTCAAAACCCGAGTCTTGCCAGATCCGGCTCCAGCAACAACCAAGAGCGGAGTTCCGGCATGAATCACGGCAGCCTGTTGCGGTGGGTTTAACCCTTCTAATAGCTGCTCTGCGCTCACGGGTTGGAGTCTAACTACTCTTTCATCTGCCAAAATTGCGACATGGAGCCAATTGCAGATTCAGAAATTCAGCGCATTCTTTTTGTCACCGCACATCCAGATGACCTTGATTTTGGGGCTGGTGGAACTATTGCAAAATGGACCGCCCAAGGAATCGAAGTTTTCTATTGCATCTGCACAAATGGTGATCAAGGTGGCGAAGATCCAAGCGTTCCGCGCGAGGAGATGCCAAAGATTCGCCAGAAAGAACAACGCGATGCCGCCAAAGCCCTTGGTGTACCAAGTGAAAATATTGAATTTCTAAATCACCGCGATGGTTGGTTAATTCCAACAATTGAATTGCGCAAAGAGATCGTGCGTGTCATTCGTAAAGTTAAACCACAGCGAATGGTTATCCAGAGCCCAGAGCGAAATTGGGATCGACTTCCTGCAAGCCACCCAGATCACATGGCTGCGGGCGAAGCAGCAATTCAGGCCGTCTACCCAGATGCCAGAAATGCATTTGCCTTTGAGGATCTTTTAAAAAATGAGAAGTTAGAACCTTGGCGAGTTCGCGAAGTTTGGGTGATGTCGCACAAGGAACCAGATCACTTTGTAGATGTCACAGATACTTTCGATAAAAAGATTGCGGCGCTACACGCACACGTAAGTCAGACCGCCCACAATACCGAGATGCCAAAGATGGTCCGGGAATGGGGCGAGCGAAATGCGACCGCACAAGGCTTGCCTGAAGGACGCGTTGCTGAAGTATTTAAAATTGTAAATACTGATTAATTATTTAGCGCTTGCTTTAATTATCTCAACGGTTTGGTTTGGTGATCCATCACCATCACCATTGGCATTGTTAGAACCTTTTGCCGCAATCGCCTTAATGATGTCTAAGCCTTGGGTGATACGACCCCAGATTGTGTAGTTTGGCCCAAGCATTGAGTTATCCGCATAAACAATAAAGAACTGACTTCCATTTGTATTTGCGCCAGAGTTTGCCATAGCAACGGTTCCGGCCGGGTAGGAATTTGCACCTGGTGTTGGAAGATTCTCATCTGGAACTTGCCAGGCAGGTCCACCAGAACCCGAAGCGGTGGGATCCCCACATTGAAGGACATAAATTCCCTTTGTTGTAAGACGATGGCACAAGGTGGCATCAAAGTAGCCATTATTAGCCATGTAAGCCATTGAAATTACAGTTAGCGGAGCCTTGATTCCATCTGCAGCAATTACTACATCGCCACAGTTTGTTGTGAACGTAAAAGTCTTATTCTTAAATGGCTTCTTAATAACTGGCATCGCAAGGGATTTAGGTGCATGGCCAACGGCATATGAAGCCTTACAAGCTGACTTGGAAGAAGCTGCTTTAGAAGTGTTCACGCTTGGTTTGGTACCAGCATGTGCCATTGGTGCTAAAGACATTGATGCAATAACCAAAGTTGCTACAACAATACGCTTCACTTTACTCATCCTAACTAGTCCCATTCAATCACTTCGTTAATGGGAATTTTATTCCCATTCAATCGTCCCCGGCGGCTTCGACGTTACATCCAACACTACTCGATTCACTTCTGAAACTTCATTTGTTATCCGCGTTGAAATCTTCTCCAACACTTCATACGGAATGCGGCTCCAATCAGCAGTCATAGCATCTTCAGATGAGACTGGCCTGAGAACTATTGGATGGCCATAAGTTCTTCCGTCTCCTTGCACTCCAACGCTTCGCACATCCGCCAATAAAACTACTGGGCATTGCCAAATAACGCGATCCAACTCAGCAATTCTTAACTCTTCGCGCGCGATTGAATCAGCACGACGCAAGATTTTAAGATTCTTCTCAGAAACTTCCCCAACAATTCGAATCGCAAGACCCGGCCCTGGGAATGGTTGGCGCCAAATAATTTCCTCCGGCAATCCCATTGTTAGACCGGCTTGACGGACCTCATCCTTAAAGAGAGTACGTAATGGCTCTACCAACTTGAATTGCAGGTCATCTGGCAGACCACCAACATTGTGGTGTGACTTGATATTCGCAGTACCTTCCCCGCCGCCAGATTCAACAACATCTGGATAAAGCGTTCCTTGTACTAAGAAATCAATTGGCTCATTAGCTGAGATTTCACGAGCTGCATCTTCAAAGACTCGAATAAATTCGGTACCAATAATTTTTCTCTTTGTTTCTGGATCAGTGACTCCAGCTAGCGCCTTAAGAAAACGTTCTTTGGCATCAACCACCTTTAGCTTCACACCGGTAGAAGCTACAAAGTCACGTTCTACTTGTTCTGCTTCGCCCTCGCGAAGGAGTCCATGATCAACAAAGACACAAGTAAGTTGGGAGCCAACAGCTTTTTGTACGATCGCAGCAGCGACTGCAGAATCCACGCCACCTGATAAACCACAAAGCACACGACCGGTTCCGACAACTTCTTTAACCTTTGCCACTTCGGTTGCAACAATATTTGTTGAGTTCCATACTGGCTTACAACCAACGACATCGATCAACCAACGTCGCAAGATCTCTTGGCCATTTTCCGAATGTAAAACTTCTGGGTGGAATTGAACTCCCGCTAACGTGGCATCGCCATTTTCAAAGGCAACAATTGGCGTATCTGCCGTATGAGCCGTTGAAGTGAAACCCTCCGGAGCTTTTGTAACGCTATCTCCGTGCGACATCCAGACACTGAAAATATCTGGCAAATTGTTAAGCAGCTTTGAGGGCACCGAGTGAGACAAAGTTGTACGACCGTATTCGGATTTTCCAGTCTTGGTTACTTCCCCACCTAAAGCGGCAGCCATGACTTGAAAGCCATAACAAATTCCAAATACTGGAACTCCCGCTGCAAAAAGTTTTGCATCTAACTTTGGTGCACCTGATGCATAAACACTTGATGGTCCACCAGAAAGGATTATCGCCTTAGGCTTCTTAGCCAACATCTCATCGACTGGCATTGATGAGGGAACAATTTCGGAATAGACCTGTGCTTGACGCACGCGTCTTGCAATCAATTGTGCGTACTGCGCACCAAAATCAACAACAAGAACGGTCTCCGGATTTGTTTGAATATTAGGCACGGTCAATAACAACCTCGACGCGCTGGAACTCCTTCAAATCAGAGTAGCCAGATGTTGCCATTGCACGTCGTAGTGCGCCAAACAAATTCATGCTGCCATCGGCAGTATGCGATGGTCCGGTAAGAATCTCTTGTAGTGAACCAACGGTTCCAACTTGGACTCTGTCGCCACGTGGAAGTTCGCTGTGATGTGCCTCTGAACCCCAGTGCCAACCCTTGCCAGGTGCTTCGGTTGCCTTTGCAAGTGGTGAGCCCATCATTACGGCATCGGCGCCACAAGCAATTGCCTTTGCAATATCGCCAGACTTTCCAACGGATCCATCGGCAATGACGTGAACATAACGACCGCCAGATTCATCCATGTAATCGCGACGAGCCGACGCAACTTCGGCTACCGCAGATGCCATTGGAACTGCAATTCCAAGAACGGTGCGAGTTGTATGAGCAGCTCCGCCACCAAAACCAACAAGAACACCAGCAGCACCGGCACGCATCAAGTGAAGTGCTCCGCTACCGGTTGCACAGCCACCAACAATTACTGGTACATCTAACTCATAAATAAACTTCTTAAGATTTAGTGGGGCATTTGCTGTTGCAACATGTTCGGCCGAAACAGTTGTTCCGCGAATTACGAATAAATCAACACCGGCATCAATCACAGTCTTATGCAATTCCGCGGTTCGTTGTGGTGAGAGTGCGGCGGCAACAGTTACACCAGCTGCCCGAATCTCAGCAATGCGAGACTTAATTAATTCCGGTTGGATCGGCAAAGAGTAAAGCTCTTGCATTCTACGAATTGCTTCTGCTTGTGGCAGAGATGCAATTTCGCCAAGTGGAATACGAGGATCCTCGTGACGGGTCCAAAGCCCTTCAAGATTTAGAACTCCAAGTCCGCCCAATTTACCAATTGCAATTGCAGTCTCTGGTGAAACAACTGAATCCATTGGTGCGGCCATCATTGGCAGTGCAAACTTGTAGGCATCAATCTGCCAGTTGATTGAAATCTCTTCTGGATCGCGAGTACGACGAGATGGAACGATTGCTATATCGTCGAATGAATATCCAACGCGCGCACGCTTCCCTGGTCCGATTTCGATCTCGTTCATTTCTCGTTCCCTTTTCTTATTTCTTGATTACTTCTATTAACTCTTATTTTTAGAATAATTTGGGGCATCTGCAATATCTTGCACATCGTGTGGGTGGCTCTCTTTTAACCCAGCCGAAGTAATTTGAATTAGGCGACCATTTTCTTTTAAGGAAGCGATATCTGCGGCTCCGGCATAACCCATTCCAGAACGAAGACCGCCAACTAATTGATGAACCGTTGCTGAAACGGAACCACGATAGGCAACCTTTCCTTCAATACCTTCAGGTACCAACTTATCTTCGGAAAGAACATCGTCCTGCATGTAACGATCTTTGGAATAAGACTTTTGTTCGCCACGCGATTGCATCGCGCCAAGTGATCCCATTCCGCGATACGCCTTATATTTGCGACCGCCAACTTCAACCAATTCGCCGGGAGATTCATCGCAACCAGCTAATAACGAACCAAGCATTACGCAATCAGCGCCGGCAACGATTGCCTTTGCAATATCTCCCGAGTATTGCAATCCGCCATCTGCAATAAGTGGGATATCTGCCTTATCGCAAGCCTTATGTGCTTCCATTATCGCAGTAATTTGTGGAACACCAACGCCAGCAACAACTCGAGTTGTGCAAATAGAACCTGGTCCAACGCCAACTTTCACCGCATCGGCACCAGCATTGATTAAGGCTTGTGCACCTGCGCGAGTTGCCACATTGCCGCCGATGATTTCAATTTTTGGAAATTCTTTTTTGATTCGAGCGATTGCATCAAGTACTGCTTTGTGATGTCCATGCGCAGTATCGACTACAACGACATCGACACCGGCCTCGATAATTGCCACTGCTCTCGCAAAACCATCATCGCCAACACCAACTGCAGCTCCAACAATTCCTTGCGCCTTTGCTAATTTCACTTGCTTAACTTGATCTTCAATTGCCAAGTTACGGTGAACGATTCCGATTCCGCCGGCCTTTGCCATCGCAATTGCCATGGTGGATTCGGTAACGGTGTCCATTGCTGAGGAAACCAATGGAACGTTAATTGAAATATTTCGGGTCAACCGCGTTTTGGTATCGACCTCACTAGGGACTACCTCGGAGGCATCTGGAAGCAACAAGACGTCGTCGTAGGTGAGACCGAGCATTAAGACCTTATCTCTGGCTCCCTCAAGCATTTGCTAATCCTAGTGGGGCTCGGCCCACGCTCAGATCGTGAGGAAGGCCATACCCAGCCAGGGAAAATCGGGAATAAGCAGGAAGGGACTCTGGTTACTTAGATAGGTCGGAATCAATGATGATCCGAACCTAGGAAATCAGATCCATTAAGCAGTGCCATTGAGGAGAGACAATGACGCAGCAAATTTTGCCGACACCGCTCGCTTCAGAGTGGGAATGGCAGGAGAAGGCCGCCTGCCGCGATTTACCTACTGAGATGTTTTTCCATCCAGATGGTGAACGTGGACCACGTCGTAAGAACCGCATCAATGCGGCGAAAGCAGTTTGTGCTTCGTGCCCAGTTCTTCAAGCATGCCGTAAGCAAGCGTTAAACCTTGCCGAGCCATATGGAATTTGGGGCGGCTTGAGTGAAGAAGAGCGCGTTGCAATCTTGCAACAAAATCAGCGTAGAACGCTAAGTACTGCTTCGTAATTGCTTTAACTTTTACTTAGGTTCTAGTTAGGTTCCAAGCGCGAACGCCGCCAACGATGCCGGCCGCGTTTGGAACGATAACTACATCATCCCCCAGCGCCGCCAAATCACTTGGCTTAATTCGGCGAGCATTTCCGCCACCTAAATAAAGTCGATCCCAATGAAATACTGGACGCAAATCTGAAATCATCGAACGAATCCGTCGTGACCAAAATGTGTCACCAAGTCTGCGACGTTCATGCTCGCCAATCCAAGTGTCATAGTTCATCGAACGACGAATTGGAGCATGCGAAAGTTCAATATGCGGTGCAAGTTTTCCACCATCAAATACAGCGCAACCAAGACCAGTACCGAGGGTCATTACAACTTCAAATCCAGAACCAGCAACAACGCCAGCTCCGTGAACTTCAGCATCATTTAACATCAAAGTCGGAAGATTGAAATTCTTTTCAATCATGCTTCGAAAATCTAAGCCGGTCCACGCTTCGTAAAGTTCCGGATCTAAGCGAGTCCGAGGACCTTTAACGTTTATGTAGTGGGGTGTGTGTACAACAACACCATGGCGAACCATTCCTGGAAATCCAACGGTTACGCGATCTGCCTTTGGCAATTGCGAGGCTAGGGAATTAAAGACTTCAATCAATCTTGAAGGGGAAAGAGGATATGGCGTGGGCTCAGCAACCGCCGGAGCGTGCATCGTGCCCTCGTTATCGAGGACCGATGCCTTAATGCTGAGCCCGCCACAATCAATGGAGAGCGTCATCAATGATGAACTCATGTATTTAGTTTAGTGGTACTTCTTAGTGCGAATGTCCGCCTGGTCCATGGCTATGACCATGGCCGCCAGCTTCTTCCTTCTTCTCTTCAGGTGTTTCGAAGACAAGGGCTTCAGTTGTAATGAACATTGCTGCGATTGATGCCGCATTTGCAAGAGCAGAACGAGTCACCTTAACTGGATCGATTACGCCGACCTTTACTAGATCTTCGTAAACTTCAGTTCCGGCATTGAAACCTTCGTTTGGCTTCATTGATCGAACCTTTGCAACTACAACATAACCTTCGTGGCCAGCGTTTTCCGCAATCCAACGAAGTGGTTCATCGCATGCTTTGCGTACTAAGCGAACGCCCACTGCTTTATCGCCATCGAATCCAAGATCCTTATCGAGGGCATGAGCTGCGTGTACTAGTGCCGCACCGCCACCAACAACGATTCCTTCTTCGACAGCTGCGCGAGTAGCCGAGATCGCATCTTCAAGACGATGCTTCTTCTCTTTTAACTCAACTTCAGTATGTGCGCCGACCTTGATAACGCATACGCCACCAGCGAGTTTTGCAACACGCTCTTGTAGCTTCTCGCGATCCCAATCGGAGTCAGTGCTCTCGATTTCATTACGAATTTCTTGAACCCTTGCAGCAACTTCTTTCTTATCGCCAGCGCCATCAACGATGGTTGTGTTGTCCTTTGTGATTACAACACGGCGGGCACGACCTAGAAGGTCAACAGTTACTTGCTCTAGCTTCAAGCCAACTTCAGCAGTAATTACTTGGCCACCGGTAAGAATTGCAATGTCTTGCAACATTGCCTTACGACGATCACCAAAACCAGGTGCCTTAACGGCAGCTGATGTGAAGGTTCCACGCATCCGGTTAACTACCAAAGTTGAAAGTGCTTCGCCTTCAACATCTTCGGCGATGATCAGAAGTGGCTTTCCAGCTTGGGAGACCTTCTCCAAGATTGGCAAGATTTCTGCGAGCGCAGAAATTTTTCCACCCGAAATTAAGACGTAGGCATCTTCAAGAACTGTCTCCATGCGATCTGAATCGGTCACGAAGTAAGGTGAGATGTAACCCTTATCGAATTGCATACCTTCGGTGAAATCTAATTCCAGACCGGTGGTTGAAGATTCTTCAACGGTGATAACGCCATCCTTGCCGACCTTATCCATTGCTTCTGCAATGAGGTCGCCAATCGCCTTATCTTGCGCAGAGATGGTGGCGACATCAGCAATCTGAGATTTGCCACTTACTGCGGTTGAATTCTTCTTAAGCTCTTCAGAAATTGCCTTGACTGCAGCTTCGATTCCAAGCTTGATATCCATTGGCTGTGCGCCGGCGGCAAGGTTGCGAAGACCTTCCTTGACCATTGCTTGTGCCAATACGGTTGCAGTTGTTGTTCCATCACCAGCGACATCATTGGTCTTCTCGGCAACTTGCTTAACAAGTTGGGCGCCCATGTTTTCGGCTGGATCTGATAGTTCAATTTCCTTAGCGATGGTCACGCCATCGTTTGTGATCAAAGGTGCGCCGTATGACTTTGCGATAACAACGTTACGACCCTTTGGTCCAAGTGTTACCTTTACGGTGTCAGCAAGAATATTGACACCGCGCTCCATCGAGCGGCGGGCCTCTTCATCGAAATTAAGAGTTTTACCCACGGGCGATTACTTCTTCTCGATGATAGCTAGTACATCGCGAGCTGAAAGTACGAGGTATTCCTCGTTGTTGTACTTAACTTCAGTTCCGCCGTACTTGCTGTAAAGAACTACATCGCCAACTTTGACATCCATTGGAGTGCGAACACCATCGTCAAAGCGACCTGGTCCTACTGCAATTACGGTGCCCTCTTGTGGCTTCTCTTTCGCAGTATCTGGAATTACAAGTCCAGAAGCAGTTGTTGTCTCAGCATCATTCGCCTTTACAACAATGCGATCATCTAGTGGCTTAATGGCTACGGCCATGTGTGCTCCTTTTATCTATCGATATCTATTGATACCTAACATGTGGTCTTTGGCTTAGGGGGCTGCGTTAGCAGACGGACCCCTAGAGTGCTAACAGTAATAGGGGCCAGCAGACCGGTCAAAAGATAGGTCGGGTTATCCCGCTAGCCGAATCAGCGCTTAAACCGCCTGCGCTTGGGGCAATTCCCTGGGTAACAGCCAACGATCCAAGGGCGGCAACCATTGCCCCATTATCGGTACATAGGTTGCGTGGTGGGATCCGAAGTTGGAGCTTTGCCGCTTCGCATCGAACTTGGGCCAACTCGCGAAGTCTGTAATTTGCCGCAACTCCACCAGCAATAATCACGCTTTCGATGCCACTCTCTTTTGCGGCAGCAATTGTCTTTAGCAATAAGACATCAACAACTGCTTCTTGGAATGAGGCGGCAACATCGGCTCGCGCATAATTTGGAACTTTCTGTAAATATCTAGCCACCGCGGTTTTTAAACCAGAGAATGAAAAATCATATTTATGATCGATTAAATCCTTGGCCAGAGTTAACCCGCGTGGGAATTCGATTGCTTTCTCATTTCCACTCTGAGCCGCCGAATCAATTGAAGGTCCGCCAGGAAATGGAAGATCTAAAATTCGCGCCACTTTGTCAAAGGCTTCGCCGGCCGCATCATCAATTGTGGAGCCGAGAGTCTTAACATCCTGAGTTAAATTGTTAACTTGCAGAATTGAACTATGGCCACCGCTTACAAGTAGCGCGATTGCCGGTTCTAACTTATGGTCAGAATTTAATGAATCAACTGCAATGTGAGCGGATAAATGGTTTACGCCATAGAGCGGTTTACCTAATCCGATTGCTAAGCCTTGTGCGCTACTTGTTCCGACTACCAATGCACCAATCAAGCCCGGTCCAGCCGTAACCGCGATGGCATCTAAATCATTTAAAGAAATCTTTGCATCGATAAGGGCTTGCTTCAAAACCCCTGGCATCGCCTCTAAGTGGGCGCGGCTAGCAATTTCCGGAACAACTCCGCCAAATCGAGCATGCTCTTCTACACTGGAAGAAATTACATTAGCAAGTAGTGTTCGACCGCGAACAATTCCAATCGCGGTCTCATCGCAGGACGTTTCAATTCCAAGGACTAACGGCTCGCTTCTCATTTAAGTTCCTTGCGCATTACGATCGCAGTCTTTCCTGGGCCGTAATAATCCTTGCGACGTGAAATTTCGACAAAACCAAAAGACCTATAAAGCGGCATCGCCTCTTCATTTCCTACTTTTACTTCCAACATGATTGCTTCGCATTTTTGGGTGCGGGTCCAATCAATCAATCGACGTAGTAATTCGCGGGCGATGCCCTTTCGCCGGTGATCGGCTCGAACCGTAACGGTTAAGACATCTGCTATCCCAGAAAGATTCACAACTCCCGCATACCCGATAACTTCACCGGCGTTCTCCGCGACAACATAGAAGCGATCTTTACCTGCTGACTCTTCTTTGAGTTGCGCCATCGACCAGGCCTCAACGCCATAACTCTCCTTTTCGATAGAAAAGATGGGCACTAGATCCAATTGCGTCATTGCTCGAAATTTAATTCCGACCGGTGCTGGATAAGCATCTGGTCGTCTTACATAGATCGGCGAATCAATGCTTGGTCCAGCTTTTGCAAGTGCGGCAATATTTTTAATCTCTGGATAATCGCCATTCAGATCTCCGACGATTGGAATTTCAAAGCGATTTAATTCAATAAGTTGTCTGACATCGGGCTCGCCGATCCGATTTCCATTTTCATATTTAGCATAAAAGTATTCTTTGCGCCTAGCATCAATAACCGCGATGAATGAGTTCTCTCTTCGCGATCTAGCAATTGCATCCAAGCTACAAACTCCAACAACTTTGATTCCGCGCGCTATCGCAAAACTTTGGGCAAAACTAATTCCGGCGCGCAATCCAGTGAATGGTCCGGGCCCCATGCCAACCGCTACTAAATCTATTTCCGGGAACTTTTCCAACGCCTCGGAAACAAACTCTGGAAGAACTTGTGCATGGGAAAGTGGATCGATCTGTGATCGCTCAAACTTAACTTCCCCATTGACCACTACCCCGACCGAAGTTTTGGATGTGGAAGTATCAATCACCAGAACCTGGCTCATAATTTGAAACTTTCAAAGCGCTTGCCATGGGTGATTAAATCGACGGTTCGATCATTTTCATTTTCGCCATAATTTAAGTTAAATTCCAAGTATTCATCGGTAAAGCGATCAGCTAATCCTTCGCCCCATTCGACGACGGTGATGCTAGTTTCTAAATAACTTTCAAGATCTAAGTCATCAAATATTGCTGCTCCACTATCGAGAAGCCGATAGGCATCAACATGAACGAGTCGGACTTTTCCTGGGTAAATTTTAGAAATCACAAAGGTCGGAGAAGTTATTCCAGTAATTCCAAGTGCCTTGCCAATTCCTTGAGTTAGTGCAGTTTTTCCAGAACCGAGCGGCCCAGATAAAAGAATAAGATCTCCGGCCTTTAACTTTGAGCCAATTTCTTCACCGAGTTTGTGCATCTGTGAAAGCGATGCGACAGTGAATTGGGCGCCGGACATTTCACTAGTTTAAATGGGAAATGGGCCCCGCACTTACGTGCGAAGCCCATCTCTTAATTACTGCTTTTTGCGGTTAGTTATTACCGTAAAAAGGTAGCAATGGTGCTTGTAGACGACTATCAACTACGCCACCAGCCTTACGTGCAAGTGCACGAAGTGCGGAGGTTGGTTGAACATTTCCGTCGGTTGAAGCCTTAGCCAAAATATCGGCAAGACCCATCCATTGCTTTGCGGTGAAGTTACAGTGGTTGGTTCCAGTTGCTGCAGGACCAGAAGTATCTGGAGCTCCTGAACCATCGAACTTTGTGTAACTTGTTGGAGCAACGTTCCAGATTGGTAGGAACATCTGCTTAGGCGCTACATAGCTTCCGCTAGTAACCGCAGCTGCTTGAGCTTTGGCCTTTGCAGCAGCCCATTGTGCCGCGTACTTATTTGCTAGCCATTGAGTATTTCCGGCAGGAACTGCTGGATCAGAGGTAGCAGTCAAAGTAACTGTTGGGACATTGATCTGACCTGAGTTTTGAACTAGCGCGCGAAGTTTTGTTTGCGCACCTGCAGTTGCAGTCCAACGCGGCGCTGCTGGGTTGGCTGGATTTAGGAATGCAAGCATTCCGGCAATCGCAGTATTACCACTTAGCGCTGCGTTGTAAGTTGTTAAATCAGAATCAAGGCGTGATGCGTAATCTGTCTTTGAGTTATCGTAGAAAGCACCACCTGTTTGACGTTCTAGATCTAGTGTTGCAAGCACACCAAGAATTGCTGATTGTGCACCGTTCTCGAGAACTGCTAGAGCTGGTGATGCAGCAAGCGCGAATGATGTGTAAGCCGCAGAATTCTTAGCTCCGGGGCCAGTTGTTCCATCAAAGTGCGCACTCTTGGTTGGAATGCCGGCCATTAGGCCAACAAGGAGAAGTGCAGAACGTGGTGGAATTGCAGCAAGTGCAGTTCCAGCGGCGCCTGAGTTGTGTGGCCAAACATTTGTAGTAAGTGATGCCTTTATTTCAGCAGCTGCACCAAGGATCTTGGAGATATCCGCTTGTGCTTCAGCTTCACCAGCAGCACCTGCTGAGTAGTTGTGGCCCTTGATCGATGAATCGAAGAAGGTGTGCATTCCCCAAAGGAAATCACCAGCAACATTTAGCTCGGCTTCAACAGTTCCAAGTGCTGGACAGGCAAGACCTGCCGCGCTTACAAGTGTTGGATACTTCTCAGCTAGTGCTTGAGTAATGAAACCACCGAGTGATTCACCCCAGGCAATTACCTTCTTGGTATTTGGGTACTTAGTCTTGAAAGTGTCGATAAGTTCCTTGTCCGTAGCAATCGCGGCATCGGCATTCCAACCTTCAATTGAATAAGCAGATCCGGCGATTCCGTAACCTTGTGACAACAGATACTTAATAACTGTTGTATCGGTTGGATCGTTGTTTGGAAGTGGCGCCGGTACTGGGTTATTGATGATCGTTGCGACCTTATAACCAAGTGCCGGTGCATCAATTGCATAGCGATAACCATGTGAATATAGGTAAACGGTGCCATTGAAGTTGGCAGGAACCATGGTGGCGTACTTGGCGCCATCAGAAGTAACTCCACCACAACTTTCAACATAGTTTGCAGTTTGGCAAACTGGTGCTGAAGCGTGTGCTGCAACTGGAATTGAAACCAATCCAACTGCAACAAGTGCACTGGCAGATACCAGTGAGATCTTTTTGATTAATTTGTTATTCATGAGTTATTTGGCAATCCCTTCGCTGGCATTGCTGGACGTTTGATTGTTGCTTTCACAACTGCGCCAGCTCCTGAATCGGTTGTGTAGAGCGAATACGTACCGCCATCTGGCAACATCGCACCACTTGGGTCGTACTTACCAAACCAATAACCAGAATAACCAACGTGGCTGGTTGGGCTATAGAGGATTGGTGAGAATGCTGCGGATGCAAAAGTTGCACCCTTCTTTTCAATAGCAGCCATTAGCGAATCGCGAGTTAGGTTCTTACCCGCAGCCCGAAGCGCTTCTACGGTCAACATTGCAGAATTCATTGCAACAAGCACGTTGTTATCGAATGAAGCTCCTGCGTTGTACTTGGCATTAACATCTTGGAATTGCTTGATGTATTCATCTTTGGTATCTGTTGTCCCAGGCAAGAAAGATGCACCAATTGAACCGGTTAGTACCGCTGCAGGAACCCCTAGTGCCTTAAGCGTTGTGGCATCGCCACCAACTGACCCTAGAATCCATTGCGCCTTATAACCAAGAACCGCAGATGCGCCAAGAGCTGCGCCAGTTGCGGAGGTAACGCCGAACATAACAACTACTTCTGCGCCGGCAGCCTTTAGCTTTCCAACCCAACCTGCACCAGCAGCGGCGCTTTGTGAACCAGATGCATATGGGATTGCGACATCAAACTTTACGCCAGCGGTCTTAAAACCAGCGAGCGCATCTGAACCAAAGTCATCATCTTGATAGATCAGACCGAGCTTCTTGCCCGCAAAGTTCTCCTTGATGTACTGACCCATGATCTTTGCTTCCATGATGTATGAAGGAAAGATTGGATACATAGTTGGGAACTTAGTGCGATCAGCGAATCCGCTGTAGCCGGTGTTAATGAAGATAGATGGAATGTGGTTTGCCGCTAAGCCAACCACTGGCGACTTTGCAATTGCATTGTTATTTGCAGTTCCTAGATTTGCCACGTATGCAAGTACACCATTTGACATGCTCTTGGCATTTGCCACAGCGGTTGTTGGGATGTAGCCATCATCTTTTACAGTTAGCTGGATCTTGCGACCATAAACGCCACCGTTATCATTTACATAATTAAAGT